>NZ_JBFBAZ010000050.1:0-52600 GCF_040682475.1 Hamadaea sp. NPDC051192 | reverse complement strand
GTGGGGGTGGGGGTTAGGGGGTCCAGATGACGTTGGGGTTGATGTGGCCGGTCCAGTTGAAGATGGCCATGTTGTCCCACTCGTCGCCGGTGCCGTTGATGTTCGCCGGGTCCCAGCCGTTGCCGGCGACGGCGTACCAGGTCGGCTCCCAGTAGAAGACACCGATCGCGCCGGCGTTCCGGGCGGTGTTCTGCACGTGGGTGAACTCGGTGGCCTGCCCTGCCCAGGTCGCCGCGTAGCCGCTGCACGGCGTGGAGCTGGACACCGCGTTCGCCTGGCTGTCGGCGTTGGCGGCGGTGAACGGGTACGCCGTCTCCATGATCGAGACCGGCTTGCCGTACCGGGTACGGGCGTCGACGATGACGTTGTACAGGTTGGCCAGCGAGCCGTGCCAGAAGCAGTAGTACGACAGGCCGGTGATGTCCCAGGTGACGCCCTTGGCGGTGATGCCGTCGTAGAACCACCGCATGTTGGCGTCGCTGTCCGCGTCGGCGGTGTGGATGATGACCTTGGTGCCGCTGTTGCACGCCTTGGTCGCGTTGTAGCCGGACTTCAGCAGCAGGCTCAGGTTGGTGAAGTCGTTGTTGACCACCTTGCCGTCGTTCCAGAGCATGCCGACGTTGATCTCGTTGCCGATCTGGACGCTGTCCGGCGTGGTGCCCTGCGCTTTGAGGCTGTTGCAGACGTCGTAGGTGTAGTTGTAGACGTCGGTCTGCAGCGCGCTGATGCCATGGCTGGCCCAGGCCGCCGGCTTGTACTGCTTGCCCGGGTCGGCCCAGGTGTCGGAGTAGTGGAAGTCGATGAGCAGGCTCAATCCCTTGGCCTTCACCGTCTTCGCGTACGCCAGCACCTTGGCCTTGTTGTTGTAGCCGCTGGCCGGGTTGTTCCAGACGCGCAGCCGGACGTAGTTGACGCCGAGCGCCTTGAGGATGTCGAGCGGATCACGGGCGACTCCGGACGCGTCGTAGTACGGCGCACCGAGGTCGATCGCCCGCTGCACGGACGAGACGTCCGCGCCGCGCATCGTGAGGGTGTTGGCTGCCACGGCTGGGGCCGGGGCGGTGAGCGTTCCGGCCGCGACGGCGACGGTGGCCGCGAGGGCGAAGAACGCGCGAGCGAGAGTGGGTCGGAGCATGTGGACTCCTCGACAGGGACGGGCGACGCCTCCCGGGCAGGAGGCTTCTGTGAACGTTCACAGTCAAGGAACCAGGGTGGTGGACCAACCCCGAGAAATCAATACCGATTTACCTGCACTAATGTCGATGGCTTACCTGTGCACGTTCACAGAACACTGCCGAGCGTTGATCATGGAGTTTCCGGGCGCGACACACCGTCGAGACAACAGTTAACTCCATGATCAACGAGGAAGGGCTGGGGACGAGGAGGGGGCTGGGGGCGGGGAGGGGCCTGGGGCGGGGAGGACGGGGGACGAGGAGAGGGCTGGGGCGGGGAGGGCTGGTGGGGCGGGGAGGGGCTAGGCGGGCACGACTACGACCTCGCCCGCCGGAACCGTCGCCCCGTACGCCGTGACCTCGGCCGATCCGTGGTTGACGAGGAACCGCTGCGAACCGCGTACGACGACCTCCAGGGTGTCGGGCAGGCCGACGGGGACGTCCACGCCGGCTGCGTCCAGCACCGACCCGAGCAGGTCGCGCAGGTCCGACGGGGCGGTCGCGACGTACCACGCGTGCCCGTCGCCGACGGCGTTGCGGGTCACGGCCGGACGGCCGGCGTCGGGACCGCTGGCGAACGCCCGGACCTGCGACGCCCCGGCGAGGTGCACGTGCTCGGACCAGATCCGGCCGTCCCCGCCGCCGTCGAGGGCCACCCGCTCCCCCGCCCGCAACGGGTGGAACTCCTCGACCCACAGCCCGAGAGTGTCGCGCAGCGCGCCCGGATACGGCCCGACCGGCACGGTGTCGTGCTCGTCGACGATCCCGGAGAAGTACGAGACGACCAGCGTCCCGCCGCCGTGGACGTACGCGTGCAGGTTCTTGGCCCCGGCCTCGCCGAGCAGATACAGGCTGGGCGCGACGACGACCTTGTACGCCGACAGGTCGGACTCGGGGTGGACGAAGTCGACGGTGACGTGCTCGCGCCACAGCTCGGCGTAGTACGCGTCGACGCGCTCCCGGAAGGCGAGGTCCACCGACGGCCGCCAGTCCAGTTCGAGCGCCCAGTAGGACTCGAAGTCCCAGACGACGGCTACCTCGGCCGGGACCGGCTCTCCGCGTACCGCTGAAAGAGCCGAAAGCTCGCCGCCCAGCGCGACCACGTCCCGCCACACCTGTGTGCCCGTCCCACCTTGCGGGACCATCGCGGAGTGGAACTTCTCCGCGCCGAAGCGCGAGGCGCGCCACTGGAAGAACATGACGCCGTCGGCGCCGCGTGCGACGTGTGTGAGGCTGTTGCGCCGCAGTTCGCCGGGGCCTTTGGCGATGTTGCGCGGCTGCCAGTTCACCGCGCTGGTCGAGTGTTCCATGATGATCCACGGCCGGCCGCCGCCGACGGAGCGTGCCAGATCGGCGGACATCGACAGGACGAGGTGGTTGTCCGGCTCTTCGGCGTTGAGGTAGTGGTTGTTGGAGACCACGTCGACCTCGCGCGCCCACTTCCAGAGGTCCATCGACTTGCAGTTGGTCGTCATGAAGTTCGTCGTCACCGGAACGTCCGGGGTGATCTGGTGCAGGATGTCGCGCTGGAGGATGTAGCAGGCCAGGTGCTCGTCGCTGGTGAAGCGGGCGAAGTCCAGGCGCTGCGCGGGATTGACGGCCGTGTGGTTGTGACGCGGCGCGTCGATCTGCTCCCAGTCGGTGTAGCGCTGGCTCCAGAAGATCGTCCCCCAGGCGTCGTTGAGCGCTTCGAGGTTTCCGTAGCGGGCGCGCAGCCAGGTCCGGAACGCGCGGACGCTCGCCGGGCAGTAGCACTCGCCGAGCGGAGCGCCGTACTCGTTGTGCACGTGCCACAGGACGAGCGCGGGGTGGTCGCGGTAGTGCTCGGCCAGGGCCGTCGCGAGGCGGGCGGTGGCCGCGCGGTAGTCGGGCGAGCTGGGGCACGAGTGTTCCCGCCCGCCGAATCCCACGCGTACGCCGTCGCGCGTGACCGGCAGGCTGTCCGGGTACGCCTGGACGAACCAGGCCGGCGTGGCCGCCGTGGGGGTGGCGAGGTCGACGGCGATCCCGTTGGCGTGCAACCGATCCACGATCTCGTCGAGCCAGCCGAACTCGTACCGGCCCTCTTCCGGCTCCAGGAGCGCCCAGGCGAAGATGGCGACGCTGACCATGGTCACTCCGGCCTCGCGCATCAGCTCGACGTCCTCCAGCTGCACCTCACGGGGCCACTGCTCCGGGTTGTAGTCGCCGCCGTAGGCGATCCCCGCGGGGCGTGCCGGAAAACGTGCCGTCACGGCACCCTCCTCGAGTCGAGCACTCTGTTCTGTGAACGTGCACAGTAGCGAACCGGCCGTTCCGGCGGTAGATCAGGTCCGGTTACTCCCAGCTTTCTTTCGCGTTGTGCAGGGGTTGAGCAGCGAACTTAACGGCTTTGCAACGTCCGCTTGACTCGGCCGAAGTGATGACACACACTGTTCGGCACCTGTGAACGTTCACAGACACATGATCTGGCTTCGCATATCCCCCAACCCCCACCACCCCGACTTTTCACATGCCGGAGGAACAATGCCCCACGGACTCCCCCGCCGTTCTGCGCTGGGCCTGCTGCTCGGCGCCGCGGGCGCGGCCGCCCTCGGTGGCGTAGCCGCCTGTTCCAGCGACGACGACAAGACGACGGCGACCCCTGAGGAAACCGGTCCGGTCGAGCTCGTCTACTGGACCTGGGCGCCGAACATGGACAAGATCGCCGAGGTCTGGAACAAGGCGAACCCCAACATCAAGGTCACGATCAGCAACCAGGGCGGCGGCAACGAGTCGGCGGCGAAGTTCCTGACCGCCGCGAAGGCCGGCAACGCGCCCGACATCATGCAGGCCGAGTACCAGATGCTGCCGTCGTTCGTGGCGGCCGAGGCGGTCGCCGACATCAAGTCGCTGGTCAGCGGGGCGAAGTCGGCGTTCAGCGACGGCCTCTGGGGACTGGTGACGCTGGGCACCGACGCCGTCTACGGCCTGCCGCAGGACAGCGGCCCCATGGGCCTGTTCTACCGCGTCGACCTGCTGGAGAAGTACGGCGTCGCCGTCCCCAAGACCTGGGACGAGTACGCCGCGGCCGCCCGCAAGGTGCACGCCGCCGACAAGTCGGTCTACTTCGGCGGCTTCTCCAACAAGGACGGCGGCTGGTTCGCCGGCCTGTCGCAGCAGGCCGGCGGCCAGTGGTGGTCGATCGCCGGGGACTCCTGGAAGGTCGGCATCAACGACGCCGCCACCACGAAGGTCGCCGAGTTCTGGGGCGGCCTCGTGAAGGACGGCGTGGTCGACACCCAGGCGTGGTGGTCCAACGAGTGGAACGCCGCGTTCACCAACGGCAAGCTGCTCACCTGGTGCTCGGCCGTCTGGGCGCCGGGCGTGCTGTCGAGCAACGTGCCGAGCACCAAGGGCAAGTGGGCCATGGCCCCGCTGCCGCAGTGGACCGCCGGCGAGAGCTTCAGCGGCTTCTGGGGCGGCTCGGCCGCCTCGATCTCGGCCTCCTCCAAGCACAAGAGCGCCGCCGCCAAGTTCCTCACCTGGCTCAACACCGACCCGGCCGCGGTCGACCTGCTCGTCAAGCAGGCCCAGGTCTACCCGGCCGCCAGCGCCGGCCAGTCGTCGCTGACGACCCCGCCGGACTACTTCAGCAACCAGGCGAGCTTCTGGAAGGACGCCGCCGCCATCTCCTCCGGCGCTCGCGGCTTCACCTTCGGGCCGAACGTCAACGCCGCGTACACCGCGTACGAGGACTCGTTCGGCAAGGCCATCCAGGCGAAGTCGTCGTTCACCGACGCGCTCACGTCGGTGCAGCAGGCGACGATCGCCGACATGACCAAGGCCGGGTTCAAGGTCGCCTCCTGACATGTCTTCGCGCCCTCCACGGACCGGCGCCCGCCTTCGGGCGGGCGCCGTGCCCTACCTCTTCCTCGCTCCGGCGATGGCGCTGTTCGTCGCGTTCTTCGCCGTCCCCATCGGGTACACCCTCTACCTGGGCACCCGGGGGACCAAGGTCAGCGGACTCGGCCTCGGCAAAGGCTCGCGTCGTGAGGTCTCGGTCGGCTTCGACAACTACAAGGCCACGCTGACCGACCACGAATTCTGGGCGGGCTGGCTGCGGGTCCTCGGCTACGGGGTCGTCGTGCTCACCGTGATGCTCGGGCTCGCGGTCCTGTTCGCGCTACTACTCGACTCCGCCCACGCGCGGCTCAAGCGGGTGTCCCGCATCGCGATCTTCCTACCGTACGCCGTGCCGGGCGTCGTGGCCTCGCTGCTCTGGGGTTTCCTGTACCTGCCCAGCCTGAGCCCGATCCACGCGGTGCTGCGCTGGTTCGGCCTCCAGGCGAACCTGTTCGACCCCGGCGTCGTGATGTTCTCGATGGCCAACATCGCCGTCTGGGGCGGCACCGGGTTCAACATGCTGGTCCTCTACACCCACCTGCGCTCGATCTCGCCCGAGTATTACGAGGCCGCCCGGCTGGACGGCGCGAGCGAGTTCCAGATCGCGACCCGCATCAAGCTGCCGATGCTGGTGCCGTCGCTGATCCTGACCACGGTGTTCTCCATCATCGCCACCTCGCAGGTCTTCACCGAACCGATGACGTTGCGGCCGATCTCGAACACCATCAGCTCCACCTGGAGCCCCCTGATGATGGTCTTCACGCAGGCGTTCAAGAACCTCGACCTGTACTCGGCCGCCGCGACGTCGATCGTGATCGCGGCGATCTCCCTGGTGTTGTCCTTCGGCTTCCTGCGCGTCGTCCGCAAGCGAGCCTTCAGCGAGGAGTCCTGATGCGCCGCCGCTTCGGCCTCACCCCGACCGTCCTGCTGCTCATCGGCGCGGTCTACAGCCTGCTGCCGGTGGTCTGGGTGCTCATCGCCGCCAGCAAGTCACGCGCGGAACTGTTCTCCAGCAACGCCTTCCAGCCCGGCACCGGGCTGTGGGACAACCTCGTCGAGCTGACCGACCACCGCGACGGCATCTTCTGGCGCTGGACCCTCAACACCGCCTTGTACGCCGGGGTCGGCGCGCTGCTGTCCACCATGGTCAGCGCGATCTCCGGGTACACCCTGGCGAAGTTCCGGTTCCCGGGCCGGAACCTCATCTTCAACCTGCTGATCGGCGGCATCCTGGTGCCCTCGGTGGTGCTGGCGATCCCGCAGTACCTGCTGCTGGCCAAGGTCGGGCTGGCCGACACCTACTGGTCGGTGCTGCTACCGGGCATCCTGCATCCCTACAGCATCTACCTGGCTCGCGTGTACGCCGGCGCGGCGATCCCCGACTCGATGATCGAGGCGGCCCGGATCGACGGAGCGGGCGAATTCCGGCTGCTCAACCGGATCGCGCTGCCGATGATGGTGCCCGGCCTGGTGACGATCTTCCTGTTCCAGTTCGTCGCCATCTGGAACAACTTCCTGCTGCCGTTCATCATGCTGGCCGACGACCGGAAGTTCCCGCTGACCGTCGGCCTCTACACCTGGCTGGCCACCGGCGCCAACCAGCCCGCCCTCTACACCCTGGTCATCACCGGCGCGCTCATCTCGATCATTCCGCTCATCGCGCTGTTCCTGACCATGCAACGCTACTGGCGTACCGACCTCACGAGCGGAGCTGTGAAAGGCTGATGCACGTGAGCCCACGCGTCTCCCGTCCCACCATCCACGACGTGGCCCGCGTCGCCGGAGTCTCCCGCGGCACCGTGTCGCGGGCGATCAACGGCGACGCGTACGTCAGCGCCGCCGCGCTGGCCGCCGTGCAGCGAGCGGTCGCCGAGACCGGCTACGTCGTCAACCGGGCCGCCCGCAGCCTGGTCACCCGGCAGACCGGCTCGGTGCTGATGGTGCTGTCCGAGCCGCAGGAGAAACTGTTCGAGGACCCGAACTACAGCACGCTCATGCGGGTCGCGATGCGCCGCCTCGCCGAACGGGACATCTCGCTGGTCATGATGCTGTCCGGCAACGACGGCGACCGGGACCGGGTGGTGCGCTACGTGCGCGGCGGGCACTGCGACGGCGTACTGCTGGTGACGACGCACTCGGGCGATCCGCTGCTCGACGAGCTGAGCCGCCAGCACATCCCGGCGGTGACCTGCGGCGAGATCCCCGGCGGCCGGCACCAGGTGCCGTTCGCGGCGGCCGACGACCGCGGCGGCGCCCAGCGGATGACGCAGTACCTCGCCGACTCCGGCCGCCGCCGGATCGCCACCATCACCGGCCCGCTCGACACCCCCGGCGGGCTGCTGCGGCTCGAAGGGTTCTGTGACGTCCTCGGGCGCAAGGCCACCAAGAAGCTCATCGCGTACGGCGACTGGACCCGCCGCAGCGGTGAACTCGCCATGACCGAACTGCTGGCCCGCTCGCCCGACCTCGACGCCGTCTTCGTCGGCAACGACCTGATGGCGGCGGGCGCCCTCGCGGCGCTGCGGGCCGCGGGCCGCCGCGTACCGGAGGATGTCGCGGTCGCCGGGTTCGACGACTCGTCGGTGGCGATGTCGACGCATCCGCTGCTGACCACCATGCGCCAGCCGCTGGAACAGGTCGCCGAGGAGACCGTACGCCTCCTGCTCGAACTGATCGACGGTTCGGAGACGGTCGACTCCGTCGTCCTGCCGACCGAACTGATCGTCCGCGAATCCGCCTAGCCCCACCTTTAGCGGCAGATCACGGATATGCATGCGATCTTTGGCAGTTTTGGGCTGCATAACCGTGATCTGATCGCTACGCCGCCGGGCGGCGCGGCTCGACGAACCAGTCGTAGTAGGGCCATTCGTCGTCGCCGAGGTCGATCGTTCGGGAGTGCCGCCATCGCAGCAGTTCACGGCGATCCTCGGGGGACAGATCGCTGACGTCCGCGGTCCTGCTCATCTGCGGGTTCAGGCGCAGGTCGACGTTGTAGTGCAGCTCGTCGCCGACGAGGTAGTCGCGGCGGAAGTCGGTGCCCCACTGTGAGTTGCTTCCCCAGCCGTGCGACAGGTCGCGGGCGAGCCGGTGCCGCCGCCACCACGCCCAGTAGAGGCAGGATTTCGTGGCGATGACGGGGTCGAGGTGGTTGGCTCCGGCGCGTACCGTGACACCGGCTCGAACCAGGACCATCGCGCCGAGGAAGGCGCCCGGCCACAGCTGGTCGACCAGCGTCGGTGGCTCGTCCGGGTCGTCAGCCGGTAGGACGCTGACGACCTCGTGGAAGAACGGGTGGAACGCGTCCTCGGCGATCTCCACCGCTCCGGCGGCTGGCAGGAACTCCGCCCAGGCCGTTGGAGACGGCAGCGGCCCGATCCACCAGGGCTCGCCAGTGGTCCAGTTCTGCAGCGCCGGGTCGTCGTCGACCGGTTGATGCGGCGCGATGAGGATCTCCGCCAAGCGCGACACCGCGTACAGCCCGAAGGTGACGTCGTCGGTGACCTTGCGCCGGTGACTGTCGGGCCGCCCGATCTCCCGGAGTTCGGTCGTGACCTCAGGATGCTCCGCCAGCCAGGGCAGCAGCACCTCGGCACCGAAGCCCGGCTCGCCCCGGTCACGCAGGTCCAGGATCAGATCCCGGACCTGCCACAGCTGCGTCTCCTCCACGCCCGGATACGCTAGATCGTCGCGTATCGGCGGTCACGCGGATTTCCGCGGACTGAGCACCGGTAGCCTGGCGCGGTGACTTTGACGGACGACCAGCGGGACGGGCTCAATCGCGCCCTGAACGAAGCGACGTGGCTCGGACTGACCGTGGACGCCGACGCGGGTCGTGTGACGACGACCTTCGACGTGCTCACTCTCCCAGAAGTCGGCCCGTCACCGGAGCACGCGCTCGCCACCTTGGTCCTCGACGGTGTCAGCCGTGTCGCGGCGTCGCTTCGCAACGGTATGTGGTACGACCGCACCGCGTCTGTCGAAACGCTGCAGCTGGCGCAACTGCCTGAAACGGTCGACCGTGTCAGCGGGCATCCCATCTACGGCTGCGAGTTCGTCGACCCGCCCGAACGGAGCTGGGCGTCCTGGCGCGATCGGCTCAGTCTCGACGTGAACCTGGCCGAGCCGCCGGGCCGCCACGTCCTCGACCTGTTCCAGGAAGCGGGCAGGATTCTGCAGCATCTCGACCTGCGCATCTGGTTCGACTCGCTGCGCGTCACCGACCCCGACGGCGGCGAGATTCCGTTGCAGGACTTCATCGACGGCGGGGTGCGCTGGTGGGACGCCCTGTTCGCGCGCGACCCGCGTACGCAGGGCCGGGGCATCGTCGCGTAGTCAGCGAGTCGGCGTGCTGAGTTGGTAGTCGCCGACGTCGGGGTTCCAGTTCAGGTCGATGACTCCGCTCGTCGCGGCGGCCTGACAGAACTGGAGGAAGCTGCGGTAGCCGAGCTTCTTCTCGCTGAACTCCGGGCGTACGCGCCGCAGCTGGTTCTTCAGCCCGGACAGGGCCACTGCGCCACCGCTGCGGGACAGTTCGGCGACGACCGTCCGGAGCAGGCCGAACGCTTCTTCGCGGTCGCCGTGCTCGGGCAGCGACACCTCCGGGTCGCCCTTCGCCGGCCCGTCGGTCAGCTCGATGATGTCGTGCTGGGCCAGGAATCGCAGCAGTTCGCCGAACGCCCGGAAGCCGTAGTCGGCCTCGTTGAAGGTCGGATCCTTGCGGAGCAGCGTGCGCTTGAGCGTGGAGGCGGTGACCGAGCCGCCGCTGCTGCGCTGCAGACCCGCGACGGTCTGGGCGACCTGCACCGACAGGGAGTCGATGTCCCGGGTGGCGGGTTCCGGCTCGGCGGGCTCCGGCTCGACCGGTTCCACTGGTTGCGCGGGCTTGGGCGGTTCGGCGGCCTTCGCCGGTTGCGGCGCCGGGCGGGTCGGCACCTCCACGCCTTCGAGCCGGTCGTAGAACAGGAACTCGTCGCAGGCCGGGGGCAGCAGCGCCGAGGTGGTCTTCTCGACGCCGACACCGATCACACGTTTGTTGAGTTCGCGCAGTTTGTGCACGAGCGGGGTGAAGTCGCTGTCGCCGGTGCAGAACACGAACGTCGAGATGTAGTCCCGTTCGAAGGCCAGCTCCATCGCGTCGACGGCCATCTTGATGTCGGCCGAGTTCTTGCGGGAGGCGCCCATGCGCTGCGGGATGTCGATCAGCTCGACGTGCTGCCGGGTCAGCCGCCGCCGGTCCTCGTCGAAGTAGGACCAGTCCGCGTACGCCCGGCGCACGACGACGCGCCCTCGCTCGGCCAGCGCGTCGGCGACCGGTTTGAGGTCGAAGGCCATGCCGCCGAGATGGTCGCGGGCGCCGATCGCCAGGTTCTCGTAATCGAGGAACAGCGCGATGCGCTCTTCTTGATCCACATCAGCTCCAGAAGAATCGCCGGCCAGAAACCCTTTGTACCAGGTCGAGCCGGGCAACCCACGGAACCGTCAGTAACCGATCGCCGTGGCGGCCACGCCGCGAAGGTATGCCGCGACGTCGGCGGGCAGGTACAGCGCGGGAAGGTCGCGCGGCGACTGCCCGAGCAGAATCCCGAACAGGGTGGCGGCGTCGAGGTAGACGGCGTTGTCGTTGGGGTGCTTGCCGTCGGGGACGATCAGGTAGGACGGACCTTCGGCGGCGATGATCTTCTCGAATTCGTCGCCGATCGGGGCGAGCAGATTCGGCGTGGCCAGGGCGGCGGACAGCGCGGCGTAGTTCGCATCGATCGCGGCCTTCGCCGCGGTCCGGGAGCGGAACGGCGACGGGTTGGTCAGCGCCCAGTTCTTGAACAGGACCACCCGGCCGCCCGGTTTCAGCGCCCGCTGGAACGTCGGCGCGTACAGCTTGAGCAGGGTGTCTCGGGCGGCCGGCAGGTTGGTGGCGACCAGTGTGCTCAATTCCTGGAGCACGATGAAGTCGTACTGCCTCGTGCCGTCGAGCGCGGTCGCGGCCAGACCGTCGTTCCAGGTGTGCCGCAGGCTGTAGCCGAAGTGGATGACCTTGGTGATGTTCACCGACCGGCCCGCGCTGGTCGCGAAGTGGCGCATCAGTTCGGGGGTGTCCTCGCCGGTGGCCCTGGTCGCGGTGCCGATCAGGCTGTTGCCGACGAACAGCACGTCGATCGTCTGGTCGGCGGCCGCCGCCTCGTCCTCCGAGACCGTGAACCGGACCGAGAACTCGGCGCCGATCGGCGTACCCGTCGCGTCCTCGCCGCTGTACGCCTGGACGGTCACCGTGTAGACATCGGGCGTGGCCAGCAGCGGGCAGTCCACATAGTCTCCGCACAGGAAGAACGGGGCCTGCGACTCGATCCGCGCGTAGCTGGTGCCTTTGGACCCCAGCATCGTGAAGGCGACACTGCCGGGCTTCTGACCGGCGGCGATGACGGCCTGCAGGCTGACGCGGTGGTGGGCCAGGCGACGCAGGTCGATGTCGGCACCGCCGATCAGCGGGCTCAGGCCCAGGATCGGCTTGCGGCTCACGTCGTTGACGAACAGCACGCCGCTGACGACGTGGCTCTCATCGTCGCTGCTCGCGGCGACGCGCGGCGCGAGCCAGAGAAAGACGGCGGCGAACGCCACTGCGACGACGGCGCGCGAACGGCGAGAGTAGGCCATTTCCGCGGTGATCCCCCGATCAAGAAATGCGAAGTGTTCGCCCAGGGTGAGGACCACGACGTGCGCTGTCAATCAGCTTGTCCGCGGATCGTCCGAATCGCCGTATGGTCGGTCCGTTCATCGGACCTACCATCAGGTCATGCGACGGGGATGGATGTCGATCTCGATAGCGGTGCTGACATTGACTGGCCTGACGGGCTGCAGCCCGGCGGTCGACGGCGTCGGGGGCGTACGCCTCGACGGCACGGGACGGCTCGTAGCGGTGCTGAGCTGGTGTGCGGCGTTCGGCGTACCGCGGACGATCATTCTGTATCCGGCCAAGTCCGGCGGTGGTGTCGGCGATCCACTGCTTCGGCTGGAGCGCACCGGTGACGCCCCCGAGGGGGACTTCCTGGAGGTGACGCTCGCCGAGCCGGGTTCGCAGTGGAAGTCCGAGGGCACGATCCCGGCCGCGTTGACAGACGGCAGCGACGACGGCGGCTACGAGGTACGCGCCTGGGACGAGTCCGGCGAGCATCGCGTACGCAGCTTCCCGTTCACCCTGGCCGAGGTGCGGGCGGCCGACCCGGCCCGGCCGATCCTGACCAAGACGTATCAGGGCGACGATCGCTATGCGAGCAGTCTGCTGAGCGCCGAGGAGTTTCAGGACGCGGCCGGGCAGGAGTGCGATTAGGACTTGGCCTTGCGGGGCGCCAGCGTGTAGCTGAACGAGATGAGGAAGTCGACGATCACGACGACACCCCACCCGCCCATCGGCCCCCACATCGGCAGCACCCGCTCGACGTCGCCGACGAGCAGGGTGAACAGCCCCATGACGGCGACGGCGATCGCGTACGCCAGCAGGTGGCGCAGCCACTGCCGGCGTTCGTAGGCGGCGTGCGCCGGGCCGTGCTTCGGCGGGCGTACGGGAGCCGGCCCGCCCGCGAACCGGTGGGCGAACCGCTGGTCGGCCCAGCGCACCAGCTGGCCGCCGAAGGCGACCGACACCCCGATGTAGATGGCCGCCAGCCCGTGCGCGACGGTGGCGGTGCCCCCGCCCCGCAGGTCGATGACCGACGCCGCCAGCAGCACGAGGTCCACCAGCGGTACGCAGATCAGCAGCACTGTGCTGAGCGTCTTGGCCTTGAGCAGATAGCGCGCGGCGAGCCCGGCCAGCAGCAGGACCCAGAAGCCGACCTCGCACGCGATGATCAGCGGAATCACGGCACCCTCCCCCGTTTTTTAACACGACCGTGTCATAATAGCTCAGTGCCCAAAATCGTGGATCACGAGCAGCGCCGCCGGGAGCTGGCCGCCGCCGTCTGGCAGGTGATCGCCGAGCACGGCGTCGACGAGGTGTCGATCCGGACCGTGGCCGCCGCCGCGGGCTGGTCGACCGGCGCCCTGCGCCACTACTTCGCGACCCGAGGCGAGTTGCTGGCCTTCGCCTGCGAGCAGGTCATCGACCAGGTGACCGAGCGCATCCGGGCACTGCCGCCGCCCACCGACCCGGTACGCGCGGTGCGGGCGATCCTGCTGGAGACGATGCCGGTCGACGAACGGCGGCGTACGGAGGCTTCGATCGCCTTCTCGTTCCTGGCGCTGGGCCTCGGCGACCCCGAACTGGCCCGGGTACAGCGACGGCATTTCACCTCGATGTACGAGCTGTGCGTCCAGATGATCGAAGGGCTCGCCGCGTACCAGGCGCTCGCGCCGACGACGCAGGACGTGTCGACGCTGGCCCGCCGGATGCACGCGGTGGTCGACGGGCTCACCGTGCATGCCCTGGCCGGCCACCTCACCGCCGACGAGATGGTGGCACAGCTCGACGCGTACCTGTCGGAAGTGACTGGGCAGGACGCGGGGTGATCGGCGCGACGTGGCCGGCGGTTGGACAGACCTGGCGCATGCCGTAAATTGGCGCGCGTGAATCGCACCGTCCGCCGTTTCTGGCTGGCTGGAGCCGCGGGCGTCGCGGTCCTGGCACTGCTCGTGGTCGTGCTGGTGAAGCTGGCCGCGCCTACCCCGGGCATCGCGTCCGCCGCGGTCGAGGGCACCTCGACCCCCAGCGGGAGCGAGCCGGTGACGGCCTCGCCCAGCACGAGTCCCGCAGCCACCCCGAACGCGACCAGCAGCGTCAGCCCGACGGCGACGCCGAGCCCCACGAAGGCGACGAGCAGCACGGTGACCAATTTGGACAGCCCGGCCAAGAAGGAGATCGCGATGAAGCTGGTCTCCAGCGCCGAGAACTCCTCGCTGAACTGGAAGGCCCAGTACAAGTACATCGAGGACATTGACGACGGCCGCGGCTACACCGGCGGGATCATCGGCTTCTGCTCGGGCACCCACGACATGCTGGAACTGGTGGAGCTGTACACGAAGCGCAAGCCCGGCAACGTGCTGGCGAAGTACCTGCCCGCGCTCCGCGCGGTCGACGGCTCGGACTCGCACGCCGGTCTCGATCCCGGCTACCCGGCGGACTGGGCGACCGCGGCCAAGGACAGCGCGTTCCAGCAGGCGCAGAACGACGAACGGGACCGGGTCTACTTCACGCCGGCGGTCCGCCAGGGCAAGGCCGACGGGCTGCGGGCGCTCGGGCAGTTCATCTACTACGACGCCCTCGTCATGCACGGCCCCGGCAGCGACCCGGTGAGCTTCGGGGGCATCCGCGCCGCGGCCATGCGCAAGGCCAAGACACCCGCCCAGGGCGGCGACGAGTACGCGTATCTGACGGCGTTCCTGGACGCCCGGAAGGCGGCGATGCTGACCGAGGCGGCTCACGAGAACACCGACCGGGTCGACACCGAGCAGCGCGTGTTCCTCAAGGCCCGCAACTTCACCCTGGCCACACCGCTGCGCTGGTCCGTCTACGGCGACTCGTACACGATCAGCTAATACGCTCGCAGCTAATTCGGTTGCGGCGCGCCCGCCCCACCGCCAAGGCTGGGCCCATGACGGAAGAGCGGCAGTTCGGCTGGTCCAACATGTTCGTGGCGCCCGAGGACGATCCGCGTAGCCAGCAGGGCTATCGCGGTGAGCGGGCGGTGCTGGTCGGCTATCTCGACGACTACCGCAAGACGCTGGTGCTCAAGTGCGCCGGCCTGGACGCGGAGCAGCTCGCCCGGCGGTCGGTCGAACCCTCGACGATGTCCCTGCTGGGCTTGATCCGGCATCTGGCGAGCGTCGAGCACTACTGGTTCCGCATCCACATGGACGGCTACGACGGGCCGCGGCTGTACCGGTCCGGCGACGATCGCGACGAGGACTTCAACGGCGCGGTCGGCGATCCCGAGGTCGTCCGGGAGGCGTGGGAGACCTGGCGGGGCGAGGTCGAGTTCGCCGAGCAGTACGTCGCCGCCGCACCGGGCATGGACTTCGCCGGGGCCAAGGGCGACGAGCTGCGCGACATCCTGGTGCACATGATCGAGGAGTACGCCCGCCACATGGGTCACGCCGACCTGCTCCGCGAGCGCATCGACGGCCGGGTCGGACAGTAGTCCCCGGTTCCCCCAAATTGCACGAATACGGACCAAAGGCTAGATCTCGACAGTAGAGTCACGGGCAGCGGAAGGGGCCCGTACGCGTGCAGGTCGAGACGAAGCCGGCGGCTGCCAGCGCGCCGGCGTCGGTGAAGCTGACGTTCTGGACCATGGCCTCGATGGTCGTGGGCTCGATCGTTCACCTTCGCCCTCGACCTCACCAGCGCGCTCACGCTGATCCCGTTCCTGCTGGCGGCGGCGTACGCGCTCAAGGTGATGCCGGGCTGGGACGCCGACCGAAGACGCGGGCCCGGCGGGCAGATCCTGATCGCCGCACTGGCCACTGTGTACACGCTGTTCCTGTTGGCGGTCTCGATCGCGGGTGCGGTGCTGGGCATCGTGGCGCTCGCGGCCGGCTGGATCAGTCTCTAGAGCAGGAGGTCGCGATGACTGAGTCGGGCAAGCCCGCCGCCGCGTACGGTGTGCACTCCGAAGCCGGCAAGCTGCGCAAGGTGCTGGTCTGCCGGCCGGGTCTGGCCCATCGGCGGCTGACCCCGACCAACAGCGACGATCTGCTGTTCGACGACGTCATGTGGGTGGAGAACGCGCAGCGGGATCACCTCGACTTCGTCAACAAGATGGTCGCGCGCGGCATCGACGTCGTGGAGCTGCACGACCTGCTCGCCGAGACGATGGCGATCGGGGACGCCAGGACCTGGCTGCTGGACCGGAAGATCACCCCTGACGAGGTGGGCCTCGGGCTGGTCGAGCCGACGCGGGCGTACCTGGACAGCCTGGATCCGGCGAAGCTGTCCGAGCACCTGATCGGCGGGCTGGCCGCCGCCGATCTGCCGGACGCGTTCCGCTCCCCCTACCTGGCCCTGGTCCGCGAGTCGGCCGGCATCCACGAGTACCTCATGCCGCCGCTGCCCAACACTCTCTACACGCGCGACACGACGTGCTGGCTCTACGGCGGTCTGACCATGAACCCGCTGTACTGGCCGGCCCGCCACGACGAGACCATGCTCATGAAGGCCATCTACTCCTTCCACCCCGACTACGTCGGATCGAAGGTCTGGTGGGGCGATCCCGAGCAGTCCTGGGCGCAGGCCACCTTCGAGGGCGGCGACATCATGCCGGTCGGCAACGGCGTCGTGCTCATGGGCATGAGCGAGCGCACCTCCCGCCAGGCGATCACTCAGGTCGCAGCGTCGCTGTTCGAGAACGGCGCGGCCGACCACGTGGTGGTGGCCGGAATGCCGAAGCTGCGCGCCGCGATGCACCTGGACACGGTGTTCACCTTCGCCGACCGGGACGTGGTCACCCTCTACCGCAAGATCGTGGAGTCCATCCACACGTTCTCGCTGCGGCCCACGGACAAGACGCCGCGCGTCAAGGTCGTCGACCACGGCGATCGGCCGTTCGTCGAGGTCGTGGCCGAGTCGCTCGGCCTGCCCAAGCTCCGCGTCATCGAGACGGGCGGCGACGTGTACGCCTCGGAGCGCCAGCAGTGGGACAGCGGCAACAACGCCGTCGCGCTGGAACCCGGGGTGGTGGTCACCTACGACCGCAACACGCAGACGAACACGCTCCTGCGGAAGGCCGGCATCGAGGTCATCACCATCGTCGGCGCGGAACTGGGCCGGGGCCGCGGCGGCGGCCACTGCATGACCTGCCCGATCGTCCGCGACCCCGTGGAGTTCTGAAGACCCGGCTATTCTCGCCGGATGCCCAGCAGACCGCAGGCCGTGCTGTTCGACTCCGGCGGCGTCCTGATGCAGCCCAAGGGCGGCCGATGGAACCCGCGCGCCGACTTCGAGGACATCCTGCGCGAACACTTCCCCGCGCTCAGCGACGAGGACCTGGCCGGAGCGATCGCGGCCGGCGACGTGTTCATGGCGGCGGCCGCCGATGCCGCCACGCCCGACTACGACGACTTCCACCGGGCCATCCTGAGCCACCTCGGCATCACCGGAACCCCGGAACTGCTGGCCGATCTGCGACGGCCGGTGCCCCCGGAGTCCATCCTGGAAGTCTTCCCCGAAGTGCTGCCGACTCTGCGTACGCTGCGTGAACGCGGAGTCCGGATGGCGGTCGTCTCCGACGCCTGGCCGGAACTGCCCGAGCTACATCAGGCGCTGGGACTGGGCGGTTTCTTCGAGGCGTACGCCATCTCGGCGCTGGTCGGCTGCCACAAGCCCGATCCCCGGATGTACCGGCACGCCAGCGACGCCCTCGGCTTGGCGCCCGGACAGTGCCTGTTCGTCGACGACGCGCCCGACCTGGTCGAGGCGGCGCTCGCCCTGGGTTACCAGGGCCGGGCCGTGCTGCGTACGCCGCCGGAGCGGCCGTGCCCGGTCGACTGGGTCACGGGGATCGATCAGCTCCTGCCGCTGGTCCAGCCGGCGGCTTAGCGGCGACCGACGCCGGGACGCTCAGCGACCGGTTCCACCGCAGGGACAGCACCACCGCGGCGACGGCGAGCAGCGTACCGAGCAGGACGAACCACACGCTGATCTCGACTTTCTTCAGCTGCCCGACGAAGTTGCTCGGCAGGTCGGTCAGGACGTCCTGCAACTGCTCGGCGTCCTCGGCCCGGAAGTACTCGCCGCCGGTGATCTCGGCGACCTTCTCCAGGGTGTCCTCGTCGATCTGCTGAACGCGGCCGCCGCCGAACCCGCCCCCGAAACCGCCGCCGAACCGGCCGCCGTCGCTGCCGAAGGCGGAGCCGTCGCTGATCTGGTCGGCCGTGCACACCATCGGCGCGGGCTGGGTCGTGCCGAAGCCGATCGTGTAGACCCGCAGTCCGCGCGCGGACGCCTGCTCGGCGGCGGTCACCGGTTCGACGCCCTGGGTGTTGGCTCCGTCGGTCAGCACGACGATGGTGTCGGCCTGGTATTCGGCCGGGGCGCCGGAGGGCGCGGGCGAGGCCTCCTCGGTGGCGGTCACCCCGGTCGGCGGCACGGCCGGATTGGTCTCGGCGATCGCGTCGATCGATGTCAGGATCGCCTGCCCGATCGCGGTGCCCCGGCCGGTACGCAGCCCGTCGATCGCTTTCAGCAGCTTGTCCTGATCGGTCGTCGGCTCGACCAGCATGGCGGCGATGCCGGAGAAGGTGACCAGGCCGATCTTCGTCTCGCCGCCCTCGGCCTTGATGAACTCGCGGGCGGCCGCCTGCGCGGCGGTGATCCGGTTCGGCTGCACGTCGGTGGAGCACATCGACCGGGAGACGTCGATCGCGAGCAGGATCGACGTGGCGTTGGCCGGTACGCGTACCGAGGCTTGCGGGCGCGCCGCCCCGATGGCCAGGAACACCAGTGCCGCCGAGAACAGGATCACCGGGATGCGCCGCCGCCACGACGTGCGCCCGGGCACGGCCGCCCGGATCAACGCGAGGCTGGAGACGCGTACCGCGTAGCGGCGTCGCCGCCGGTTGGCCCACCAGCGGGCCGCCAGCAGCAGCGGGACGACGAGGAGGGCGGCCAGCGCCCACGGCCAGCTGAGCGACATCAGACGATCCTTCCGTGCCAGCTGATCATCAACAGGCCGCCCGCGGTGAGCAGGACCAGTGCTGCGACGGCCAGGACGCCGGTCAGTTCGACGGTCTCCGGGCGGGTGGTGATGCGCAGGTCGATGGAGCGGTGGATCTGGTTGATCTGGTCGGCGTCGGAGGCGGGGTGGTACGAGCCGCCGGTGGTCGCGGCGAGGTCGGTCAGCACGTCCTCCCGCAGCGCGGTCGCGACCTGGTAGCCGTCCGCCTTGACGGTGGTGCCCTGCGCGGTGCCGATGCCGACGGTCTCGATGCGTACGCCCGCCGTGGCGGCCAGGTCGGCCGCGGTCTGCACGCCGCCGCTGCCGCCGCCGCCGCCGCCGCCGGCTCCGCCCCCGCCGCCGCCACCCCCGCCCGAGGTGTCCTCACCGTCGGAGAACAGGACGATCGTCGCCGACCCCCAGTAGCCGAGGTCCGGGGCCTGGCCGTCGGCGGGCAGGGCGACCGGCTTACCCACGATCGCCGTCAGCGCGACGAGGATGGCCTGCCGCAACGAGGTGCCACCGGCGGCCGAGGCCCGGTCGATGGCCGACAGCACCGCGTCGTGGTCGGCCGTCGGGGCCTGGGTGGCCAGCCCGTCCTGGCCGAACACGACGACACCCATGTCCACGGTGCTCGGTTGGGCGGCGACGAACCCGGCCGCGGCGGTCTTGGCGGCCGACAGCCGGTTCGGTTTCACGTCGTCGGCGGTCATGCTCTGCGACACGTCGAGGACCAGGATGACCGTGCCGGACACGCGCGGCACGTTGACCTCGGCCGCCGGCCGGGCCAGGGCCAACAACAGCAACGGCAACGCCGCCAGGAACAGCGCGTACGGCAGATGACGCCGGCGACCGGCCGGGCCGGAGAAGGCCGCCAGGTCGAGTCCGGCCGCCCGCAGCGCGGCGGACCGGCGGCGCAGCAGCACCACGTACGCGGTGATCGCGGCCGCCGCGAGCAGCACCGCGACCACCGCGAGAAGCGGGTACATCACCGTCATGGGCGTCTCCGATGCGAGTCCTGAACCATCTCCACCAGCGCCCGCAGCAGGTCGGCGTCGGTCGTGATCCGATGGGCGGTGACCCGGGCCTGCCGCATCGCCTCGGTCAGCGCCGACTCGCGCGCGTCCACCTCGGCGGCCAGCCGCCGGCGCAGCAGCGGATCGCTGGTGTCGACGAGGATCTGCTCGCCCGTCTCGGCGTCCTCGACCACGACCAGGCCCACGTCGGGCAGGTCCAGCTCGGCCGGGTCGACCAGGCGCACCACGACCACTTCGTGCCGGTACGCCAGTTGGCCGAGCGCTCGCTCCCAGCCCGCCTCGCCGATGAAGTCGGACAGTACGAAGACCAGGCTGCGTCGCCGGGCGGCGCCGGCCACGGTACGCAGCATCCCCGCCAGGTCGGTCGTGGTGCCCCGGGCCGGGCCGGCGTCGGTCCGAGCCAGTTCATGGGCGATGCGCAGCGCCTGCGTACGCCCGGTCTTGGGGTGGATGACGTGCTGGAAGTGGTTGTCGTAGAACACCGCGCCCACCCGGTTGCCGTTCTGCGACAGCAGCCGGGCCAGGCAGATCGCGAGGTCGCCGAGGACCGCGTCCTTGCCGGGGCCGACCCCGCCGCGCATCGAGGCGGACCGGTCCAGGACCAGCCAGGCGGTGAGGTCGCGTTCCTCGGTGTACTGCCGGACGAACGTCTCGTCCATCCGGGCCGTGACGTTCCAGTCGATGTGCCGGACGTCGTCCTCGGGCGTGTAGGTCCGCAGGTCGGTGAAGTCGATCCCGGCGCCGTGCCAGACCGTGCGATTGGCGCCCTGCAGCCGCCCGTCGAGCTTGCGGACCACCTGCCATTCCAGGCGTCGCAGCAACCGGTCGGAGGCCAGGCTCATGGCTACCGGGCCTGCATCGCGATGTCGGGCACCGGCAGCGCCAGCAGCACCTCGGTGAGGATCGCGTCGGCGCTCACCTCGTCGGCCAGCGCCTCGTAGGACAGCACCAGCCGGTGGCGCAGGATGTCCAGGGCCAGGTCGGTGAGGTCCTGCGGCACGGCGTAGTCGCGACCGCGCAGGAACGCCAGCGCGCGAGCGGCCAGCACCAGGTTGATCGAGGCACGCGGGCTCGCCCCGTAGGTCACGTAGCGGCTCAGCTTGTCGAGCCCGACCAGCGCGGGCGTACGCGTCGCGGTGGTCAGGCGCACCGCGTACTCGATCAGGGCCGGGTCGACGTAGACCTGGTCGACCTGCTGCTGCAACGCCACCAGCCGAGCCGGGTCGATGATCGCCTGGATCGCGGCCGCGGCCTTGAGCGCACGCTCGACGACGACGAACTCCTCGGTCGCGCTCGGATAGCCGACCAGCACCTTCATCATGAACCGGTCGACCTGCGCCTCCGGCAGCGGATAGGTGCCGTCGGACTCGATCGGGTTCTGCGTCGCCATGACCAGGAACGGCTCGGGCACACGATGCGTCTCACGCCCGATGGTGACCTGGCGTTCCTGCATGACCTCCAGCAACGCGCTCTGCACCTTCGCCGGCGCCCGGTTGATCTCGTCGGCGAGCAGCAGGTTGGTGAAGACCGGGCCGAGCGACACCTGGAACTCGCCGCTGTGCTGGTGGTAGATCCGCGTGCCGACGATGTCGGCCGGGACCAGGTCCGGGGTGAACTGGACGCGGTGGAACTGGCCGCCGATCGCCTCGGCCAGCGACTTGACCGCCAGGGTCTTCGCCAACCCGGGCACGCCCTCGACCAGGATGTGCCCGCGGGCCAGCAGCGCGACCACGAGCCGCTCCAGCAGGACGTCCTGACCCACGATGGTCTTCTTGACCTCGTAGAAGACCTGTTCGACCAGGGTCGAGCCGGGCGCTGCGGAACCGTTGGGCTGCAAAGCTTCCTCCTGCCGTGGAACTGCTAGATCTGGGGTGGCCGCTCGCCGCCGGCGCCGACGGCGGTGCCGATCGGCACCGCGAAGCCGATGCCGATGAAGGTGCCGTCCTTGGTCGGGTTGGCCAGCGCGACGACCACGCCGACGACCTGCCCGGCCGCGTTGAGCAGCGGGCCGCCGGAGCTGCCGGGGTTGACCGCCGCGTCGAACTGGATGAGCCCCTTCAGGTCGGCCTTGCCCGCGCGGGTCAGCGACCGGTTCAGCCCCGAGACCACGCCGGTGGTGGTGCTCAGGGTCAGCCCGAGCGGGTTGCCGATGGCGATGACGTCGTCCCCGACCGCCGCACCGCCGCCGAGCACCGCCGGCACCACCACCGACGGCAGCTGGTCCGGCAGGAGCACGGCGATGTCGGTGGCGGCGTCGGACGCGGCGACCTGCGCTTTCGCCTGGGTGCCGTCGGCGAAGACGACCTGGATGGTGGTCGCGCCGTCGACCACGTGCAGCGCGGTCAGGATGTTGCCGTCGGCGTTCACGATGACGCCGGTGCCCGAGGCGCTCTCCGTCTTGGAGACCGAGGTGATCGAGACGACCGACGGCGCCAGCGCCGTGTAGACCTCACTGACCGTCGGCGGAGCGGTCGCGCTCGGTGACGCCGACGGCCGGGCCACCGGCGTCTCGTCCCGGTCGCCCGCTCCCCACCGGTACGCGAACACGGCGGTTCCCACCAGCGCAACGACCAGGATCGCAGCCGGCAGCGCTCTTCCGAGTCGCCCTCGCATCCTTCGAGACTAGATCGGCGACCTCAAAGCCCGGTAGGAGGCAGCTTTGCCAATTACAACGGCGATTTACGGGCGATGATCATTCCACGGGGGATGTTCTCCCCTGCCTGCGTCTTGCGGCGCACCGTGACGTGCACGTCGAAACCGTTGCGCTCCAACGCTTCGGTCATCACCTCCGGCGACCGGAAGTAGTAGTTCAACGCGAAGGTGAGGCCGAACGCCTCGGTCCGCAGCACGTGTTCGTCGCGATCCATGAAAAACAACAGCAGCTCACCGCCGGGCCGCAGCACCCGGTGGAACTCGGCGAGCACGACGGGCAACGCCTCGTCGGGAATGTGGATGATCGAGTACTGGGCCGACAGGCCGGCCAGCGCCCCGTCCGCGATCGGCAGCGCCGTCATCGACGCCTCGGTGAACGACACCTCCGGAAAGCGCTCGCGCGCCAAGGCGAGCATCCCGGGCGACAGATCCACCCCGAACACCTCGAGCCCGAGTTTACGCAGGTCCGCCGTCCCTGTGCCGGTGCCGCAGCCGACGTCGGCGACCGGCCCGGACCCGGCGGACCGGACGAGATCGGCGAAGGCGCCCAGTAGCGCTCGTTCGACCGGGATGCCGTCGAGCCCCTCGTGGAACTGCTCGGCGTACGCCGGGGCCATGGTGTCGTAGGCAGCGCGGGTGCTCTCCAGAAACGTCACCCGGTGAGCCTAGTGATCTGGTCCGACACCATGATGTCCGGATGATCTCCGCAATCGTCGTACGCCCCGCCGGCCTCGCCGACACGGACGATGTCCGCGCGGTCGGCCTCGCCGCGTGGCCGCCCACCTACACGCCGCTGACCGGCCCCGACTACGTGCGGTGGGCGCTGGCCAACTGGTGGTCGGTCGAGGCCACCGCTCGCGGCATCGCGGCCGGCAACGTCCTGGCCGCCGAGATCGACGACCGGATCGTCGGCATGGCCGGTCTGGGCGAGAAGGACGGCGTACCGGTGTTGTGGAAGCTGTACGTGCTGCCCGAGACGCAGCGCTCCGGTGTGGGCTCGGCCCTCATGGCGGCGGTGTTCGAGCGACTGCGCGGCCAGGGAGCGGATCGGCTGCGCCTGGAATACCTGGACGGCAACGACCGGGCGGCGGCGTTCTACCGCGCACACGGGTTCCGGGAGATCGGCCGCACCACCGATCCCGACCACCCCGACCTGCCCCAGGACGTGTGGATGGAGGTCGCCCTCTAACGTCTGCGGCGAGCTGCTGATCGCGTCCGATCAGCGCTGGAAGGACCAGGAGAGCATCTGGTAGCCGTCATACGGCATCACGCCATGGAACGGCGAGTCGTGCTGGTCGAAGACCATGGGTAGCCAGAGGTGGTCGCTGTCCCACAGGGGGAGGCTGGCCAGGTCATTCACCGGGACCCACTCGAGCGTGCCTTCTTCGTTGCCGTCGTGGGCGGTGCCCCTGAAGGCATCGGCACGGAAGATGAAGCAGAGGACGTTGGCGCGGTCGCGGCCGAACCCGGTCCACAGCACCGTTCCCCGAAGTGTCACGTCAGTGATGCTCAGTCCAGACTCCTCTTGGACCTCCCTGCGCGCACAGGAAAGCACATCCTCATCAGGCTCGACGTGACCTCCGAGGCTGAGGTACTTGCCGAAGTGAACGTCCTGCTCATCCTTGTCGCGGCGCATGAGCAGCACGCGCCTCCGATCGTCTGACAGCACGTACACGGCGGTCTGCAGGACGGGTGCGATCATCGCGGCAGTATCTCATCCCCTCGGTCGACCGGCAGCCGATCATCCTTTATGGATTGATCGATGATCGTGGCACATTTTCGTGACCTTGACCCCCTGGAAGGTGTCGGACGACTGTTCTAACGTTGACTCTGTGAACGGGGTGTTGGCGCAGGTGGAGGCAGGTGTGTCCGAGCTGGCAGCCGGTCCCCTGTGGACACTTTCGGACGCCGAGATCACCGACGAGGTCCGCCGGGTTCACGTGACGATTCAAGCCCTGTCGGGCCGGTTCCTGACGTTGATCGGCGCGGCCGACAGCCGGGACATCCCGCACAACGCGGGCGCGACCGGCACGGCGAACTGGCTGTCGTATCTGCTGGCGATGCGCTACCGCGACGCGCAGGCGTGGACGAAGCTGGCCGGAATGCTGCCCGCGGTGCCGGTGGTCGAAGCGGCCCTGGCGGACGGACGCGTGACCGTCGACCAGGCGCGGGTGATCGCCAAGACCGTGCACGATCTGCCCTCCGGGGTGGGTGAGCTGGGCAAGGCGAAAGCCGCCGAGGTGCTGACCAAGCTCGCCACCGACGACCGGCTGCTGCCGGAGATGCTGGAGAGGCATCAGCGGCAGATCCTGGAGACGGTCGCGCCGGAGATCGCCGAGGACAAGCTTCGCAAGGATCTGGAACGCGCCGAACGCTCCGCCTACGACCGCCGCGACTTCACCCTCATCCCCCACGGCGAAGGCGAATACCGCATCCGCGGCGTGCTCGACGCCGAAGCAGCCGCGATCGTGCGCACGGCGCTGGATCCGCTGTCCGGACCTCGTAAACCCGCACCGACAGCCGCCGCCGCGATCGACGATTGCGGCGATGCAGCCTGCGGTGATGCAAGCCGCGGCAGGCGTGCCGGCGCTGGCGGCATGGACGCTGATAGGGAATGCATTCACGCGGGACGCGGTGCGGATGCGGTAGACGGCGATCGCGCTGAGGTTCGGGCGTTGCCGGGTGAGCCGGACCTGCGCTCGGCCGGCGCCCGCCGCGCCGACGCCCTCGTCGAGGTGTGCCAGCGGATCATGAACGCCGGCGAGCTTCCCGACAACGGCGGCGAGAAGCCGCACCTGACGATCACTCTGCCCTGGGACGCCCTCCGAGCCAAGGTCGGCGCGGGCTTGCTCGACACCGGCGACTTGGTCACCCTGGAGACCGTGCGACGTCTGGCCTGCGACGCGATGATCATCCCTGCGGTGCTCGGTGGCGATGGCCAAGTACTCGACGTCGGCCGCGCCCGGCGGCTGATCGACCGGCCGTTGCGCCGCGCGCTGGTGTTGCGGGACAAGGGATGCGCGTTCCCCGGCTGCGAACGGCCGCCCCAGTGGTGCCACGGACATCACATCCGATCATGGGCAGACGGCGGAGGCACCTGCCTCGCCAACAGCGTCCTGCTATGTGGCTTTCACCATCGCGAGATCCACCACGGGCACTGGGAAGTCCGCATCAGACCAGACGGCTTCCCCGAATTCCTCCCGCCGGCCTTCGTCGACCCGCTCCGTAGAGCAGTCCGCAACACCCTCCACCGGCGATGCTGATTGGCAGTGCAGGATGCGCCCCGCCGAGTCGCTCCTCGCTTCCGCCTGCTCTCCCCGGTGCCCCGCAATGGAGCAGCGGAATCGGTGGCATCAGGGGAGCCGGATCGTCAGGACGCCGGCGAGGTCGATGTCGTCGGAGCGGCCGCCGAAGCCGGACTCGGAGACGAGCCGCGCGCCCAGCACGGTGCTCCAGAAGGTGCGTGTCTCGGCTTCCGGGGTGCGGTCGACCACCCAGCCGCGCCGGGACAGTACGCCGGTGAGATAGCGCTCGGCCTGCCGGAACAGGATCGCCAAGTTGTGCTGGGCTACGGCGCGCAGTTCCGGGCGGCGGCCGGCGATCGACATCGCCTGCACTGCGAGCGGCACCGTGGGCAGCGCCAACGCCGCCCTGGCCAGGACGATGCGAAAGGACTCCGGCGTGCGTTGGCGGCGGCCGAGCGGCTCCAGCCGGGCCGCGTCCCGCAGCAGCAGGAGGAAGGCGGCGTGGACGAACAGGCCGTCTTTGGAGGTGAAGTAGTAGGTGATCTGGTTCGGGTGGGCGCCGGCCGCTGCCGCGATCTCCGCCACGCTCACCGCGTCGCCGCCACGGGCGGCGAACAGGTCGGCGGCCCGTTCCAAGATCTGCGCCCGCGTACGCCGGCCTCGGGCTCGGGGCGGTTCGGTGACCTCGGGCGGCCGGTTCGCGGTGGACATGCGATAGTTGTATGCGATACAACTATCGCGACGCAACCCAACCCGTTCGGGAGGCCACCACCATGAACGCGCAGGACGTCGTCGTCACCGGGCTCGGCGCCACCACTCCACTGGCCGGTGACGTGGCCGGGCTCTGGGCCGGCCTGCTCGCCGGCGACTCCGGCGTACGCCGCATCGACGACCTGCTCGAAGGCGTGCCGTTCGGCGACGAGATGCCGACCCGCATCGCCGCGCCGATGGCGGTCTCCCCCGACGGCGTCCTGCCCCGGGTGCAGGCCCGCCGGATGGACCGGTGTCAGCAGGCCGCCCTGGTCGCGTCCCAGCAGGCCTGGGAGGACGCCGGCCGGCCCGAGGTCGACCCGGTACGCCTCGCCGTCGTGATCGGCACCGGCATCGGCGGCGTCGGCACCCTCCTCGGCATGGACGACCTGCTGGAGGAGAAGGGGCCCGGCCGGATCTCACCGTTGACGGTGCCGATGCTGATGCCCAACGGCCCGGCCGCCTGGGTGAGCCTGGAGTACGGCGCCCGCGCGGGCGTCTACACGACCGTGTCCGCCTGCGCCTCCGGAGCCGAGGCGCTCGCCTTGGGCGCCCGGTTGATCCGCGAGGATGAGGCCGACGTCGTGATCGCCGGCGGCGCCGAGGCGGCCATCAACCCGTTGACCATCGCCGGGTTCGCCCAAGCGCGTACCCTCTCGAAGCGAAATGACGACCCCGCGCGGGCCTCGCGCCCCTTCGACGTGGACCGGGACGGGTTCGTGCTGGGTGAGGGCGCGGGCGCGATGATTCTGGAGCGGGCCGACTTCGCCGCGGCGCGCGGAGCTCGTGTGCTGGGCCGCCTGGCCGGGTTCGGCATCACCGCGGACGCGCACCACATCACCGGCCCCGACCCGACCGGCGCGGGCCAGATCCGGGCGATCCGCAAGGCCGTGCGCGACGGCGGCCTGGAGCCCTCCGATGTGGATCACGTGAACTGCCACGCCACGTCGACGGTGGTGGGCGACGTTTACGAAGCGGTCGCGATCCGGGCGGCGCTGGGCGACAAGCCCGTGCTCACCGCCCCGAAGTCGAGCCTGGGCCACCTGGTCGGCGCGGCGGGCGCGGTCGAGGCGATCATCACGCTGCTGTCGGTGGCGCACGGCGTCATTCCGGCGACGCTCAACCTGACGGAGAAGGCGGCCGACGTCCCCCTGGACGTCGTGACCGGATCACCGCGCGAGATGACCGTCGGCGCGGCGATCTGCAACTCGTTCGGCTTCGGCGGCCAGAACGTGTCGCTCCTGTTCACCCCGGCGTGACGGATCACCGACACCACCTCACGGGCCGCCGGCGCGGCGGGACGGCTGCTCAGTTCGGGGTGACCGTCTGCAACAGCCCGTGCACGAAGCGGTAGCCGGCATCGCCGGTCTCCACCAGCCAGTGCGCGGCCGTCTGCGGATCGACCTGGCGCGCGTCCGGGTGAGCGGCGAGGACGTCGCCGATGACGCTGCGCCACGGTTCGATCGGCGGCGGCTCGGGCGGGCCGGTACGCACGAGCTGACCGCGGAGCACGAAACCCTCGTGACCGGTGATCGCCTCCCACGACAGGTCCGGCCACAGCCCGCCGAAATGCCACAGGTGTGCCGTGACCTCGGCGTCGCCGACGCTGATCAGCCGCGCGGCGTCGGACGGGCCGAGCACCGCCCGCAACAGCTGGAGCCCCTGCGGAGCCGTACGCGAGCGCAGCATCCGCTGCCATCGGGTGTGCGCGTCCAGGTACTCCCGCCGGGTCGCACCCAACCGCGGATAGGCCTCCTCGACCAGGTCAGGCCGCAGATCCGCCATCCGGCGCAGCAGCATCAACTGGAACTCGCGGCGTGCGTACCCGATCACAACGAGCAGCCTATGAGCACCTTGCCCGCATTCACTAGCATGCTCCCCATGTCACGGACACTCCGCGCGGTAGCCGCGCTGTCTTTGCTCGCGATCGTCGTCAGTGGATGCTCGAAGAAGGACGACCCGACGCCGACCCCGTCGGCGAGCACGCTGCCCAACGGCGCGACCCTGCTCACCGAGGCGGCGGTGGCGATGGCGACCGTGAAGACGGCCCACTTCACCCTCAGCGTCGACGGCGACATCGAGAACCTGTCGATCAGCAAGGCCGAGGGCGACCTGACCCGCGAGGGCAACGCCAAGGGCACGGCCACCCTCACCCAGAGCGGGCTGAAGGTCGAGACCGAGTTCGTCATCGTCGGCCAGGACGCGTACCTCAAGGGCCCGACGGGCGGCTTCACCAAGGTGCCGCTGTCGTTCGCCGCCACCGTCTACGACCCGTCGGCGATCCTCGACCCGACCCGGGGCGTGGCCAACCTGCTGAAGGTCGCGAAGAACCCGCAGACCACGGCCCAGGAGGGCAACGCGTACAAGGTGACCTTCGAGCCCGACGCGACCGCGTTGCAGGCCGTCGTCCCGACCAAGGTCACCGGCATCACCGCCGCCGTCTGGATCGACTCGGCCACCAAGCAGGTCACCAAGGGCCAGTTCACGGTGCCGGCCTCGGGCGGCAAGCCGGGCGGCACGATCAACGTCACGTTCTCCAACTACGACGCCCCCGTGACCATCAGTGCCCCCTGAGCTCGTACGCCCCCGGCTGACGCTGGGAGCCGGCGGCCTGGCCGTCCTGCTCGGCGCGCTCGACGCGTACGTGCTGGTCTCGCTGCTGACCGCGGTCGTCACCGATCTCGACATCCCGATCAACCACCTCGAGCGGGCGACCCCGGTCATCACCGGATACCTGCTCGGTTACGTGGCCGGGATGCCGCTGCTCGGCCGGCTGTCCGACCGGTACGGCCGCCGTGTGGTCATCCTGGCCTGCCTGGGGGCGTTCGCCCTCGGGTCGGTCGCGACCGCCTCGGCGACCGGGATCGTCCAGCTCGTCGCCGGCCGGGGCCTGCAGGGCCTGGCCGGCGGCGCCCTGCTGCCGGTGACGATGGCGCTGGCGGCGGACGTCTTCGGCGACCGCCGCCGCGCCGCCGCGCTCGGCTGGGTCGGGGCCGCACAGGAACTGGGTGCGGTGCTCGGACCGCTGTTCGGTGCGGCGGTCGGTGGCTGGCTGGGCTGGCGTGGCATCTTCTGGCTCAACCTGCCGCTGGCGGCGCTGTGCGCGCTGGCGGTCTGGTTCGCCCTGCCCGCCCGCGACAGCGCCCTGCCCAACCATCACGACGCGCTGCCCGCCCGCGACAGCACTCTGTCCGCCCAAGACGACGCGCCCGCCGGAGACCGGACAACGGAGCGGCCGAGGGTCGACGTCGTGGGCGGCGTCCTGCTCGCGATCGCCTTGGGCCTGCTCGTGGCGGGTCTCTACAACCCCGAACCGGAGCACCAGGTGCTCCCGTCGTGGGGCCTGCCCACCCTCGGCGCGGGTGTGCTGGCGTTGATCGGGTTCGCCGTCTGGGAGTCCCGGGCGAACGTGATGCTCGTCGACCTCACGGGCGTGCGGCGTACGCCGTTCTTCGGGTCGCTGCTGGCCAGCCTCTGCGCGGGTGCGGCGCTGCTGGTGACCCTGGTCGACGTGCAATTGGTCGCGCAGACCGTGTTCGGCAAGTCGGCGTGGGACGGCACTCTCCTGCTCACCCGCTTCCTCGTGGCGCTGCCGGTCGGCGCGGTCCTCGGCGGTCTGCTGCTGCGGTTCGCCGGCGAACGGGTGCTGACCGTTCTCGGGCTGCTGCTCAGCGCGGGGGCGTACCTGTTGATCGCGGGGTGGCCGGCCGACGCGCTCACCGCCCGCCACCCGCTCGGTCTGCCCAGGGTGGACACCGACCTCGTACTCGCCGGGCTGAGCCTCGGCCTGGTCATCGCGCCGTTGTCGGCGGTCGTCCTCCGGGTCGTCCCGGCCGCGCAACGAGGTGTCGCCTCGGCCGCGCTCGTGGTCGCGCGGATGATCGGCATGCTCCTCGGCGTCGCCGCCCTGTCCGCGTGGGGATTCCACCGGTTCCGGGAACTCACCGCCACGTTGAACACCCCGCTGCCGTTCGGAGTGTCCGAAGAGGACTTCCAACGGCAGATGACCGCGTACGAGCAGGCCTTGCGGGCGGCCTTGCAGACCGAGTACCGCGAGATCTTCCTCGCGACCGCGGTGATCTGCGTGGTCGGTGCAATCGGCGGCCTGCTGCTCGGCGGCGACAGTTCAGACCGGCGTCGCCTGGAGGTCACCGCAGACCGTTAGACCAGGCGGCATGGATCGCAGAACACTTCTCCGCGGCGGGCTCGCCGCGACCGGCGGCATCGTCACCGGGGGCGCGCTGATCCAGGGCGCCCCCGCGTTCGCCGCCAGCGGCCGTCCCCTGCTCACCCACGGCGTCCAGAGCGGCGAGCCGCGCGCCACGTCCGCCCTCGTCTGGAGCCGCGCCGACCGGCCCAGCCGGCTGCTCGTCGAGGTCTCGCTCCGGCCGGACTTCCGCGGGGCCCGCCTGGTCCGCGGCCCGGTGGTCACTCCCGAGACCGACTTCACCGGCCGGGTCGCCCTCCGCGATCTGCCGCCGGGCCGTCGCGTCTTCTATCGGGTACGCGCAGAGTCGCTGGACGCCCACGGCAGGTGCGGCGAGGCGGTGGCGGGAGAGCTGAGCACGGCGCCGGTCGGCCGTCATTCGGGCGTCCGCTTCGTCTGGACGGGCGACATCGCCGGCCAAGGCTGGGGCATCAACCCCGACCTGGGCGGCATGCGGATCTTCGACGCCATGGACCGGCTGAACCCCGACTTCTACCTGTGCAGCGGCGACACCGTGTACTCCGACGGCCCACTCACCGACAGCGTGGCGCTCCCCGACGGACGCATCTGGCGAAACGTCGTCACGGCGGAGAAGAGCAAGGTCGCCGAGACGCTGACGGAGTACCGAGGTCAGTTCGCGTACAACCTGCTCGACGACAACCTGAAGCGGTTCGCCGCCCGGGTGCCGCAGATCAACCAGTGGGACGACCACGAGGTCCGCAACAACTGGTTCCCCGGCCAGATCCTCGACGACGCCCGGTACGCCGAGAAGAACGTCGACGTGCTCGCCGCGCGCGCCCGGCAGGCGTTCTTCGAGTGGGTGCCGATCGCGTCCGGCGAGGTCTACCGCAGCTTCTCCTACGGGCCGCACGCCGACGTGTTCGTCCTCGACATGCGCACCTACAAGGACCCGAACGACGCCAACGTGTACGCCGATCCGGCGCGCGGCCTGCTCGGCGAAGCTCAGAAGAAGTGGCTGATCGACGGGCTGACCCGGTCGAAGGCGACCTGGAAGATCATCGCCAACGACCTGCCGCTCGGCCTGGTCGTCCCGGATGGGGCGAACCTGGAGGGCGTGGCCCAGGGCGACAACGGCGTACCCAAGGGCCGGGAGCTGGAGTTCGCCGAGGTGCTGCGGACGGCGTACCGGCGAGGGGTGACGGGCATCGTCTTCCTGACCGCCGACGTGCACTACACCGCGGCGCACCACTACGACCCGGCGCGCGCCGCGGTCGGCGACTTCGCCCCGTTCTGGGAGTTCGTCTCCGGCCCGGCCAACGCGGGTGCGTTCGGCCCGAACAAGCTCGACGGCACGTTCGGCCCGGAGGCGGTCTTCGTGCACGCCCCGCCGGCCGCCAACACCTCGCCGCTGGACCCGGCGTACCAGCACTTCGGCGAGGTCGACATCGACGGCCGCTCCGGCGCGCTGACCGTCCGCCTGCGGGATGGCTCCGGTACCTCGCTGTGGTCGACCACTCTGGACGCCCCAGTCTGATTCAGCCGGATCCGGCCTGAGTCAGCCGGATCCGGTGTTGTTCAGGCGTCGCCCGCGGTGGTTTCCTCATCGCGGGCGGCGCTTTCCTCCGCACCGGCGGTGCCGCGCACGATGTGCCAGGCGACCATTGCCAGCCACGCTGCGCCGGTGGCGGCCAGGAGACGTTCCAGCAGTCCGCCGATGGCGGTTTCGCTCGCGACGACCAGCCCGAGCAGCAAGACGATGAAGCCGACGCCGGTCAGCCAGGTCGGCCGGACGAGGCGCTCCCAGCCCGGCGTACGCCGCATCGCCGAGGCGGTGACGAACAGCGCCGCGACGAAGATGAAGATCCCGGCGCTGCTGAGGATCGAGTCGAGCGCGCCGCCCAGATTGGCCACCTGATCGGCACCGGTGCAGCCCGGATCGGCCAGCCGGCAGGCCTCCCGCTCGAACGGCGACAGCAGGTCGCCGAGCCCGTAGATGGACAGCGTCACCAGGATCGAGGCGACCGTGCCCCAGCTCCCGGCGGCGGCCAGCGCGGGACGCAGCGCGAGCAGCCCGAACAGGACGGTCGCCAGCCCGCACGCCGTCAGGACGATCACCAGGAGCACGCCGTGCGGGGCGCCGACGGCGTACATGTCACTGATCGTGTGTGCGAGCACGTCGTACCGAGGCCCCTGCCACAACGCCGCGAGCAGCCAGCTCGCTACGAAGACCAGTTGCGCCAGCAGGCCCGCCCAGGCACTCCACCGAACCGTCCGACTGTCCACGCGCAAAGGATAGGCGCGTGTCGCCGTCGGCAGTGGCCCGGCGCAACGGGGAGACGAAGACGGGAACGAAGGCGATGGCGAGCAGTACGCCACCGGCCCACATCGTGGCGCGTACGCCCGCGAGCTGGCCCACGAGGCCGGCGAGGGCCGCCCCGATCGCCAGCGCCCCGGTCAGCAGGAACCGGAAGGTGGCGTTCATCCGGCCGAGCAGCCGGTCCGGCGTACGCCGCTGGCGGATGCTGACGCCGAGGACGTTGTCGAGACCGATCTTCCCCATCGCGAGGAGCCAGCCGACCACGGACCATCCCCCGGCCGGTCCCCGGTCGAGTAGCGGGACCGCGAGCGCGGCCGGGGCGAGGATGAGCCCGGCGTACGCCAGCGTCGGTCCGTCGCCCAGCCGGGCCGCGATCGGCCGGGCGAGGCGCGCGCCGATCAGCAGCCCGACGCCGCCGACCGCCCAGAAGCCGCCGAGCGCTCCAGCCGGCAGGCCCAGGTCGCGGACCACGACGATGGGCAGCACCGTGTTGATGAGCTGCGAGCCGAGGTTGCTCAGCGCCGCCGTGGCCGCCAGTGCACGCAGGGTCCGGTCGCCGAGGACGTGCCGGAGTCCTTCGGCGACCTGGCTCCGCAGGGAGCCGCCGCTAGTTGACGGCTCCGCGCTCGGTCTGATGTGGAACGTCGCCAGCCGGATCGCCGAGGCCAGGTGCGCCGCGGCGGCGTACGCGAGCGCGATCGGCGCGGTGAGCAGTTGGACGAGTGCCCCGCCGGCGCCCCGGCCGGCGACGGTCGCGCCGGAGATGAGGGTGACCACCGCCGCGTTGGCCGGGATCAGGTTCTCCCGGCCCACCAAGCGGGGCAGCACACTCTGCGATCCGACGTCGAAGAACACGGTGGCGCACCCGTTGATCAGCACGACCGCGTACAACTGGGCGAGGGTGAGACCGCCGAGCCACCAGGCCACCGGGACGGAGCCGATGAGCACGGCCCGGATCAGGTCGGCCGCGACCAGCACCCGGCGGGCGTTCAGCCGGTCCACCCACGCGCCCGACGGCAGCCCGATGAGCAGAAACGCCACCGTGCTGAGCGTCGCGAGCAGGCCGACCTGCGCCGTCGTCGCGTCCAGGGCGGTTACGGCCAGGGTCGGCGCGGCCACGTATCCCGCGTTGACGCCGAGCTGGCTGAACGAGGTAGCTGTGAAGAAGACCCGGAAATCCCGGACCCGCCAGACGCTCACTCGGTCGCCGCCGTCGTGGCCGACGACGCCACCGGCGAAGGTGCGGCCGGAGCGGGCCGCGGTGCGAGCCGAGTCAGGGCGACGCCGCCGAGGACCACTGCCATCCCCAGCAGGACCCGGGGAGTCAGCGGCTCGCCCAGGAACACCGCGCCGAGCGTCACCGAGACGACCGGCAACAGGTAGCCCACGGTGGCGGCGCTGGTGGCGCCTTCGTCGGCGATGAGCCGGAAGCTCAGGTGGAAGGTCAGTCCGGTGGCGAACACCCCGAGGACGACCACGGCGGCCAGGCCCGCGAGGGTGGGCGTACCGGGGTCGCCGAACGGCAGTGCCGGAACCGTCCACACCGCGGCCGTCCCGAGTTGGGCGGCGGACAACGCGAGCGGCGCGGCCCGGCCGGTCAGCCGCCGCTCCATGTACGCGAACGCGACGGCATAGCTGGCCGCCGCCCCGAGCAACGCGACCGCGCCCCAGGTACGCAGTCCCCCGTCCCGCCACGGCTCGAAGATCACCAGTACGCCGCCGAAGCCGAGCAGCAGCCCGGTCAGCCGCACCGGCCGCAGTCCTCGTTCGCTGCCGAGCAGCAGTCCCAGCAGCACCGACCACAGGGGCGTCGTCGCGTTCAGGACGCCGGCGGTGCCCGACGAGACGGTGCGCTCGCCGAAACCGAACAGGAAGAAGGGCAGCGCGTTGCACAGCAGCGCGGCCAGGCCCAGCCGTCGCCAGGTCACCGCGTCGCGGGGCAGCCGCTGCCGGGCGAGCAGCGCCAGGACGAGCAGGAAGGCCGCGCCGGCCGCCGCCCGGCCGAAGGTGAGCTGCGCCGGGGTGAGCCCGCCGCGGAGGGCGAGCTTGATCCAGAGAAAGCCTGATCCCCAGAGCACGGCGAGGACCAGGATGCGGGCGGTTTTGACCATGACTTCACGGTCGCGCGGCCGACCCGGAAGAACAAGTAAAGCTTTCGCGACTACTGTTAAGCTGAGCTACATGCTCGACGTACGCCGCATGCAGATCCTCCGCGAGGTGGTCGACAGCGGTTCGGTGACGGCCGCCGCGACCCGGCTCGGTTACACCCCGTCGGCGGTGAGTCAGCAGGTCGCCGCGCTGGAGCGGCAGGCTGGGATCGCGCTGCTGGAACGGATCGGCCGAGGCGTACGCCCGACGGCGGCCGGTCGGCTGCTCACCGAGCGGGCGAGCGCGATCGATCAGCAGGTCGCGGCGGCCGAGATGGAGCTGGCCGAGCTGCGCGCCGGACGTGGCGGGCGACTGTCCGTACGCTATTTCGCCACCGCCGGGGCGGGTCTGGTGGCGCCGGCCGTCGCCCGGCTGCACCGCGATCGGCCCGGCATCGGGCTGGATCTGCGCCTGTCCGACCCCGGCGATCCGCTGCCCGAGGTGGCTCAGGGGCAGGCCGACCTGGCGGTCGTCGTCGGGCGGCCCGGCGACGTGCCGGACGGCGTACACCTGGTGCATCTGCTCGACGACGCGTACCACTTGGTCGTGCCGAAGGACCACCGGCTGGCCGCGCAGCGAGTCGCGGAGCTGGCGACGGTGGCGGGCGAGCGGTTCGTGGGCAGTGAGCCGCCGGGGCCGTGCCTCGACGCGATGCTGACGGGCTGCGCGGCGGCCGGGTTCGTCCCGGAATTCGCCGTGCCGAGCGAGGACTACGCCACCGCGCAGGGGTTCGTCGCGGCCGGGCTCGGCATCGCGCTCATCCCGGAGATGGGACTGCGGCGGCGCGATCCGGGGGTGGCGGTGCTGCGGCTGCGGACGCCGCAGCCGGTCCGCGCGGTCTACGCCGCGGTCCGCCGCTCGTCGCTCGGCCAGCCCGCGATCGAGCTACTGCTGGGGGCGCTGCGCGACACGGCGCGTGGCGCGTAGGACCTTCCAGACCATGCGCGGCTTGAACAGCACGCTCGGCGGCAGCACCAGATGTTGTACGCGGTTGAAGGTGACCCGGACCTCGGCGTCGCGCATGGCGGCGAGCAGCATCCGCTTGGAGTAGCGGTTCAGCAGGTCGATGAGCGGCGGCTTCGGGCCGGTCGTCTCGGGAAACGCGAAGTCGCCCCCGGCGGCGAACCGCCACGGCACCGCGAGGATCCCGGCCGCCCGCCGGTAGTACTCCGTGGCCAGGCGAGCGGAGACGGAACCGTGTTTGTCCAGCAGCGAGCCCAGCTCGACGGCTTCCAGCGCGGCGCAGGTCATGCCCTGGCCGTAGATCGGGTTGAAGCTGCACAACGCCTCGCCGAGCGTGACGTAGCCGGCCGGGTGCCGGTCCAGCTTCTCGAAGTACCGGCGCCGGCTGGCCGGGAAGGCGTGCACGAACACCTCCGACAGCGGCTCGGCCCGGCTCGCCAGGTCGGCGAAGGCCGGATGGGGCATCGCCGCCAGGTGCCGGGCGAACCCTTCCTCGTCCCGGGGGTACGCACCATGCCAGGCCCCGGCCATGACGAGCCACCGGTCGCCCTCGATCGGCAGCAGCAGCCCGGTGAGGTTGGCGTGCGGCGGCATCGGGAACGCGAAGACAGCCTCGCCGTCGGTGACGTCGTCCGGCTTGCGGGGGTAGACGCGGGTGGCGTACCCGACGCCGACCTTCACCTCGGCCGGCTCCGGGCTCGGGAAGCCCAGGTCGCCGAGCCACCGGTCGGACCGGGAACCCCGGCCGGAGCAGTCGGCCACCAGCGACGCCGTCAGCACCTCGCCGGTATCCAGGCGTACGCCGTCGACCCGGCCCGAGCCGGTCAGCCCGGACACCGCCACGCCGTCACGGACCTCGACGTTGGGCAGCAGGCGGTCCCGGAGCGTCTGCTCCAGCAGCGGACGGCTGAACGAGACCAGCCGCAGCCCGCTGGCGACCCGCGGCCACAGCGCGCCGAACCGGTGCATCCGAAGGTCAAGACCGGGATCGAAAGGCACCGCCCCGGCCGCCACGAGCGCGTCGGCGAACCCCGGGAACAGCTCGGTCAGCGCCGCCTGACCAGCGGCGAGGAGCACGTGCCCATGACTGCCCTGTGGTACGCCGCGGCGGGTCTGCGGCTCGCCGGGCAGGGTGTCCCGCTCGATGAGGGTGACTCGGCCGAACCGGCCGGCGAGCGCCTGGGCGGCGGCGAGCCCCGCCACCCCCGCTCCGATGACGACGGCGTGCTCCTCCGCGAACGACACGGCCTCACCGTATCAGGGATCGACCGTCCGAGATGGACTGCGACTATGCTGGGCGGATGGACCTCGTCGACCGCGTACGCGCCATCTTCCTGGCGTTTCCGGAGGTGACGGAGCGGCCCAGCCACGGCGCCCCGACCTGGTTCGTCCGGGACAAGAAGTCGATCGCCACGCTGTGGGCGGACGGGCACCACGACGACGACTTCCCGCACCTGTGGGCGGCCGCGCCGCTGGGCGCGCAGCAGGAGCTGATCGCGATCAACCCGGACCGCTACTTCCGGCCGCCCTACGTCGGCCATCGGGGCTGGGTCGGCGTACGCCTCGACGGCGAGATCGCCTGGGACGAGCTGGCCGAGATCGCCGAGGACGCGTACCGCGTGATCGCACCCAAGTCCCTGGTGGCGAAACTAGACGGGCGCTGACGCGAGCACGGCGTACGCCTCCTTGGGCCGCCACGTCCCGTCGGGATGCACGGCGACCATGCCGTAGCCGGCCGTGTCCAGGTTGTGCTCGGGCCGGTCGTCCCACGGGTAGAGGTAGCTGGCCCAGGTGAAGACGAAGGCCCCGTCGATCGGCTCCTCGCGGTAGATCGCCAGCAGCTCGGCCAGCTCGGTGGCCTGCTCCGCCTCGTCCCGCACGATCCCGTCGGCGAGCCGAGCCGGCGTCGCCGACCGGTCGATCGCCGCCCAGCCCATCCCGCCCCGATCCGCCGCACCCCGGTAGGTGCAGCAGCCGAACTCGGTCAGCACCACCGGCTTGCCGGGCCGTGCGCAATCGCGCAGCAGCTGCCGATACTTCGTCCGGTTCTTCGCGCTGCGGTAGAGGTTGATCCCGACGATGTCGAACGGCGTCCAGTCGACCCGCTCCCACGAGCCGGCGGCGTAGGTGACCGGCCCGCCGAACCGCTCCCTGGTCACGGCGACCGCCTTGGCCAGGTACGCGTTGAGCCGCTTGTGCGGATCGCCGGTCCGCAGCATGCCCAGCAGCAGCCGGACCGGGCGAGACGCGAGCGTGATCCGGTCGAGAGTGGTCTCGCCGGGGAAGAAGCCGTGCTGGAACAGGGTCGCCTCCAGCCCGGCTACGAACACGACCTCGCCGCTGGTGCGCAGCTGTTCGGCCAGCGCCGCCGTCTCCCCCACGTACGCCAGCGCCTCGGCCTCGCGCAGGTTGCCCCGCACCGGCGACAGGTAGACGGCCAACCCCAGCTCATGGGCGATCCGGGCGGCGACGGCCAGCCGGTCCGGGTCTTCACCGGAGATGCGGACGGCGTCACAGTGCAGGTCGGTGGCGATCGCGGTCAGCTCGGCGCGGGCGGTCGCCGCGTCGAATGTCGGCCGGGACAGCCGGCCGGCGATCATCTCGGCTCCGACGTCGTAGTTCATGCCTCGGGTGCGCATCCCGACCTCCCCAACACTGATACGCAGAATTTGATACAGCGTATCACTACGATACACTGTATCGCATGGCTCTGGTGTGGGAGCGGCCGGTCGCCGAGCGCCGCCGCAGCGTTCCGCTCGACCGCGACCTGATCGTGGCGACCGCGGTCGCGCTCGCCGATCGCGACGGACTCGACTCGGTCACCCTGCGCCGGGTGGCGGCCGACCTGGACGTGCTGCCGATGCGGCTCTACACGTACCTGGCGACCAAGGACGACCTGCTGGACCTGCTGGCCGACTGGGCGTACGGGCTGGTCGAGCTGCCCGGTCCCCGGACGGTGTGGCGCCCCGCGCTGCGCAAGGTGGCCCGGGAACTGCGCTCGATCGCCACCGGACACCCGTGGGTGATCACCCTGTTCGGCACGCGCTCGCCATACGGCCCCAACGGCCTGCGACTGGTCGAACGGGTCTGGTCGGCGCTCTACGACCGTGCCCCCGACCCGGCGACCGCGGCAGCGGCGTGCACCGCGTTCATCGGGTACGTCACCGGGGCGCTGGCCCAGGAGGCGGGGGCGCCGGACTCCCCCGACGTTCAGCGGTACCTCGCCACGGCGGTCGGCGGCGGGGCGTACCCGACGCTCGCGCGGGCGTTCGCCGAGCTGGGCCCGGCCGACACCTTCATGGGCGGGCTCGACGTGGTCCTGGACGGCATCGCCACCCGCCTCACCGCGCCCGCCGCACCGCGTCGGTGATCGCTCGCCCTTCGCGTCGCTGATCGCTCGGTCGCTGATCGCTCACCCCGTTGATCGCTCACCCCGTTGATCATGGAGTTTCCGGCTCCGACACACCGTCGAGACCACGGTTAACTCCATGATCAACGGAGAGGGGGCGGGGGAGGGGGCCGGAGAGGGGGTGCAGGGGGCGAGGGGTGGGGGTGGGGTGGGTGAAGAAGAGGGCGGACAGTTCGGGGGCCAGCAGCAGGGGCAGCACGAGGAAGGTGGCGTACTGGAGCGGCCAGGCCGCCAGCACGGCTGCCGGAACTCCGGCCACCCAACCGCCCGGCCAGTTCTGGTACGCCCAATGCCGGTGCACGGCGTTCTGCAGCTCCATCAGCACGCCGAAGACCGCCGACGCCCCGGCGATCGCGATCAGCGGCGTCCAGTAGCCGCGCCGGAGCGAGCCGAGCAGCGACGGCCGGCCCCACCGGGACAGCAGCGCTTCGGCGGTCGCCCACACGCCCAGGAACGCGATGAGGGCGTACCAGAACGGGGGCGCGTGGCCGACTGGGTGCTGGACGGCCAGGACGTAGCCTTGTGCGTACCAGTGGAGGTAGAGCAGGAGCGCCACGAGGAGTGCGGAGCCCCCGAGAAGGAAGAGTCCTGCGGACCGGCGTAGGACCACGGAGCGTGACGGGCGTGCGATCCGGTCGAGGACGGCCTTAACCGCCAGATAACTCTCCACGATGGACAGCCAGTAGAAGGCGAAGCCGGGCACCACGATCAGCGCGTAGAGCCAGACAGTCCAGTATGGATAGATCCACAGCCGGCCGAGCCACTCCGCCACCAGCTCCATGGCCAGGCCCGCCGCCGCTCCGGCGAGCAGGACGCGGGCGAAGCGGGCCGGATCGGCGACCGCGAGCGTCCACAGCGACGGCGCGCCCAGGCGGCGGCAGATCCCCTCGCCGAGCAGGATCACCCCGGTCGTGAACAGGGTGGCCGAGAAGCCGAGGACCACCACCGGGACGACCGGCAGACCGAGGACGAGGTCGGTGGGCCGGTCGTACACCCGGGACGGCACCAAGAGCTGGCCGCACGAGGCGACCAGGCAGAACAGACCGGCCCAGACGGCGGCGTTCATACTCACCAGTCTGCTCCGCTTTGGGAGCGGTACCCCGCGCATTCCCGGCAACGGTTAAGTTGGAGCACAGACCAGTGGAGGTGACGATGCGTTACGAAATGACGGAGGAGCTGGAGCAGCCTCGGCTCGACCAGGCTTGGGCGACGTACTCGGCTGCCTTCGACGAGCTCCGGGCGGCCACGGTCGAGCGAAATGTCATGTATCGGCATGAATTCGACGTGGTCATGTTGGACAAAAGGATCGAAAAGCACTACGCGGTCGATCCGGCCATCGACCGGGTGGTGGCGCTGGCGACGTTCACCAACGCGCTGGACGCGCTCACCTGGCTGTCCCCGGAGTATTTCGCCGCACGGTGGCCCGACCAGTTCGCCAAGAAGCAGATCTGGTACCTCGGCTTCTTCGCGATCCATCCGGAGTACCGGCACAGCGGCATCTTCGAAGCGGTCATCACTCAGATGTGGCGACCGATCCACGCCTCGGGCGGGGTCGCCGCGCTCGACATCTGCGGCGTCAACATCTCCCTGGGGCTGGCCGGCGCGATCACGCGCACGCTCAAGGACCTGACGCCGGCGATGGTGACCGAGGAGATCGACGTGCAGACCTACTGGGCGTTCAGCCTCGACGCGCCGGCCTGAATCCGCACTGGCGGCGCGACCGACCAGCGTCGCGCGAAGTCACCGGCGCTCACGGCGTGGCCCCAGAGCCAGCCCTGGCCGTAGGTGACGCCGATCCGGGACAGCAGTTCCCGCTGCCCCTCGTCCTGCACGCCTTCGGCCACCACGCTGAGCTGCAACGCCTCGCTCATCGCCGCGACCGCCCGGACGATCGCCTCGTCCTCGGGGTTGTGCCCGAGCCCGACCACGAACGACTTGTCGATCTTCACCCCGGTGACCGGGAAGTTCCGCAGATAGCCCAGGGCGGAGAAGCCGGTGCCGAAGTCGTCGACGACCAGGCTGACGCCCAGGTCCCGAAGCGCTTGCATGGTCTGATCGATCGCGTTGGACGGCTCGATCATGACCGACTCGGTCAGCTCGATCACGACCGCCGTGGGCGGCAGGCCGTACTCCCGCAGCGCCGCGCCCAGTTCCCCCGGCAAGCGGGCGTCGCGCAACTGCCGGGGCGAGACGTTGATCGACAGCCAGAACCGCTCGGCGACCACGCCCTCGGCCCGCCACTGCGCCAGCTGCCACAGCGACTCGTGCATGACCCAGCGGCCGATGTCGATGATCAGCCCGGACTCCTCGGCGACCGGAATGAACGTCGCGGGCCCGATCAGACCGCGCTCCGGATGCGTCCAGCGCAGCAGCGCCTCGGCGCCGACGATCCGGCCGGTCGGCATGTGCGCCACCGGCTGGAAGGCCAGATGCAGCTGGCCGAGCGCCATGGCCTCCCGCAGCGCCAGGTCGATGTCGATGCGCTCGCGTACGCGGTCGCGCATCACCGGGTCGAAGATGACCCAGCCGTCGCGACCGTTCGCCTTCGCCTCGTACATCGCCGTGTCCGCGTCGCGCAGCAGATCCTCGGCGCTGACGATCGGCCCGGCGGTCTCGATCTCCGGTACGCCGTCCTCGCCGAACCGGCGGACGGCCTCACCGTGCTCAGCCGGGTTCCGGCCGGCCTTGCCCTTCTTGTGGGCGGGCTCGCCCTTCTTGGCAGCCTCAGCATTGTTGGCGGCCTCAGCCTCTGCGGCGGCCGTCGTCGGCTCGCCGTTCTTGGCGGCCTTGGCGGTGGGCTCGCCGTTCTCGGTGGTCGGCTCGGCCATGTCGCGAGCGGCCTCGGCGGCCGTCTCCCGGCTCACGAAGCCGGCTTCGCCGGCCGTGTGACCGGCGGTCCTGGTCGAGCTGGAGATGCCGATCGAGACGCTCACCACGACGTCGGCACCCGGCATCCGCAGGGTCTGCCGCATCGTCTGCAGGATCACCTCGGCCAGCGTCAGCGCGTCCTCCCGGGTCGCCCGGTACGCCACCACGAACTCGTCGCCGCCGACCCGGGCGATCTGGGCCGCCGCCGGGGCACAGGCGCGCAACCGCCCGGCCACCTCGGCGATGACCTGGTCCCCGGCCATGTGGCCCCGGGAGTCGTTGACGTACTTGAAGCCGTCCAGGTCCAGGAAATACACCCAGACCTCCTGGCCGTCGACCGGCTGGGCCAGCATCTGGCGGACCCCGGTGAACCAGAGCGAGCGGTTCGCCAGGCCGGTCAGGGAGTCGTGGGTCGCCTGGTACTCGTAGCGGTGCTGGGCGGCGGCGTACCCGCGTACGGCGGAGACTGCCCGCGCCAGCAGCAGGACGACGATGGCGGCCCCGCCGACGGCCAGCAGTAGGCGGTCGAACGTCGTCGGCTTCTCGATCAGGACGGCGAGGACGAACGGGACGGCGAGCGCCGGCGCGATCAAGATCAGGCGGCGGGCGGACCAGGCCTGGATGGGCAGGCTCGCCTGCCGGCCGATGTCGGCCATCGACGGGTGCAGCCCGGAGGCGCCGATGAGCGTGAAACCCAGCAGGAACGGCAGGTCCAGCAGCGGCGAGCCGACCAGCTCCCCCTCGGTGCCGATGATCGCGTACGCGACGTCGCCGGTCAGCAGCAGCGCCATGCACCCGAGCAGCATGCTGAACGCGGGACCGCGCCGGGTCGCGAAGGCCAGGTTCATCACGAGCAGCACGAGGATGCCGTCGAGCAGCGGATAGACCCCGGCCAGCGCCGAGACGGCAGCCTGGCGGCCGGTGATCGAGACCGCCGGCACAGTGAAGAACATGACGAACAAGACGGTCACGCCGACGCCGATGAGCAGACCGTCGATGACCGCGTGCCGCTTGTCGCCGACGCGGGCCCGCAGGAAGCCGCCGAGTGCCAGGAACATGCACAGGTAGCCCGGGATGGTGAAACAGTCGGGCAGCACCCCGCCGAGGCCCGAATGCTGGTCCAGCATGGTACGCAGCAACGCCCCGGCCAGGAACAGGAAACAGGCGGCCGACAGCAGCCGCCAGGGCCAGGCCGGAAGCGGCCGGTAGCGGCGGATGCCGAGGATTATCGCGTAGCCGGCTCCGATGCCGACCGCGCTGAACGCAAGCCCGCTGACGACCGGGTTCGGGACGAACGCATAGAGCGCTGCGGCGACGAGCCCGCCCGCCAGGAAAAAGCTCCAGGCCTGCGTCGGAGACTTATGGGGCATGGGCACACCCCCCTGCGGGAAGGCTCACGGCGCGGCGGATGAGAAACGATATCAACGTCCGCCCAACGATAGCGAGGGTTCTCGCTGTAGCCGCAAATACGACATTTCGCCCCCTTCCTTGGCCGGCGTTCTGTTGGCGCCCGCCTGTCGCGCGGGCCGTTGGCGCCCGCCTCTCGCGCGGGCGTTCCGTTGGCAGCAGATCACGGTTATACCTGCGATCTTGGTCCAAGATCGCAGGCTTATCCATGATCTGGGCGGAAAAAAGCCCGCGGAACCGCCGGGCGTACTGTCGATTCCGGCGATTCTCGTGCGTCGGAGTTGACGAACGACCTGATTCCCAGGTCACTGAGCGGAAGGGCCACGACCATGGCCAAGTACCTCATCCTCATCCACGGCGACGAGCAGCCGTGGGAGAATCCCTCGCCGGCCGACCTCGACGCCATGATGGCCGCCCACAACGCGTTCTCGGCCAAGCACGGCTCGGCCATCGTCGGCGGCGAGGCGCTGCAGTCCACCAAGACCGCCACCAGCATCCGCGCCGACGGCACCATCACCGACGGGCCGTTCGCCGAGATCAAGGAAGCGCTGGGCGGGTACTACCTCATCCAGGCGGCCGACCTCGACGAGGCGATCGCCATCGCGAAGGACTGCCCGATGCCCGACGGCGGCGTCGAGGTCCGCCCGGTCATGGAATTCGAGTAGGCCGTACCCCGTGACCGCGCTCCGGATGCCGGCTCCGGCCGAGGTCGCGGCCGCGGTCGCCGACGCGCACCGTCGCGAGTGGGCCTTCGTGCTCGCCGCGACGGTGCGCGTTACCCGTGATCTCGACCTCGCCGAGGAGTGCGTGCAGGACGCGTACGCGAGTGCCTTGTCGGCGTGGCCGGCGACGGGCATTCCGGACCGGGCGGGCGCGTGGCTGACGACCGCCGCCCGTAATCGCGCCCTCGATCTGTTGCGCCGCGATCAGACCGCACGCCGTCATCTCCCGCTGCTGCTCGACGATCCGGCGCTACCCGGGCCGGAGAGCACATTGGACACTCCGGACATCCCCGACGACCGCCTGCGGCTGATCTTCACCTGCTGCCACCCCGGGCTTGCGGTCGAGGCGCAGATCGCGCTCACTCTCCGGCTTCTCTGCGGGCTCACCACCGCCGAGGTCGCCCGGGCCTTCCTGGTCAGCGAGCCGACGATGGCCGCCCGCATCACCCGGGCCAAGAAGAAGATCGCGAACGCGCGAATCCCTTACCGCGTACCGTCTTCCGCCGATCTGCCGGACCGCGTCGAGGCCGTCCTGTCCGTCGTCCACTTGCTCTACACGACCGGCCACACCGCACCGTCCGGTGCCGACCTGATCCGGGCCGATCTGGTCCAACGCTCCCTCGACCTGGCCCGCATGCTGCGCGAACTCCTGCCGCGCGAGCCCGGCGTCGCCGCGCTGCTCGCGCTCATCCTGCTCACCGACGCGCGAACCGGCGCGCGTACCGATGGTCACGGCCGGATGGTCCTGCTCGGGGATCAGGACCGCTCACTCTGGGACCGCCGAGCCATCTCCGAAGGCACTCGACTGGTACGCGAGGCGCTGAGCAGCCGGCCACCGAGCAAGTACGCCCTGATGGCCGCCATCGCCGCCGTCCACAGCGAAGCCCCGAGCTGGGCGGCGACCGATTGGGCGGAACTCGTCGGCCTCTACGACCTCCTGATGGCGACCTGGACCTCTCCCGTCGTCGCCCTCAACCGCGCCGTCGCCGTCGGCTTCGCCCACGGCCCCCTCGCCGGGCTGCACGCGCTCGACGAGCTGAGCACTGAACCCCAACTCGCCCGGTACTCATACTTGGCGGTGGCCCGCGCCGAGTTCCTCGAACGCCTCGGCCGGATCGTCGAGGCGCGGCTGGCGTTCACCGAGGCGCTCATGCTGACCGAGAACGCCATCGAGCGCTCATTCCTCGAAGGCCGCCTCGCCGCCCTACCCGACTAGCCGGCCTCCGCGGGCTGTTGCAGGGCGGGGTTACCGTCGGGTCATGACGTTGTTCGCCCCGTTCAGCGGGACGCTCTACCTCCCCGACAAGGAGTTCCTCAACACCAGTACGCCAGTCCTGCTGCCCGACGGCCGGCCGATCGCCGGGATCGTGTGGCACACCTGGACGCAGCGTTTCGAGATCACCGACCCGGCCGGGTCGATCGTGGCCGAGTGCCGCCCCGAGGGCGTGTTCCGGCGGCGGTATCCGGTGCGTACGCTCGACGGTCGCCGGGTCGTCCAGCTGAGTCCCGGCGCTTGGCGGCCGTTCAACGGGGCCGAGCTGATTCTGGCGGCCGGCGGCCAGTTGACGGTGCGGCAGGTCAGCGTCTGGTCGGACCGGAAGTTCGAGTTCTACGGCCAGCATGGCCTCGTCGGCCGGATCATGCCGACCACGGGCACGTTCAGTTTCCGCCCCGACTCGTACGCCTTCGAGGTGCTCGCCCCCGTGATGTCAGCGCTGGAAGCGGTCGCGATCGCACAGGCGTTGCGGCTGGTGGCCCGGGGCAACCGGTCGTCCGCGGCGGCCGCGTCCAGCGTATAAGCGCCTGTCGGACCCGTCTGGCATATTCGGCGGCGTGGACCTGACGCCGCGTGAGCAGATCGAGTGGGAGTGCCGCCGCCGGGGCAAGGCGGCGGTGCTCGCCGACTGCCTGGCGCTGCTGCGCGGCGAGACGGATCTGCGGCTGCTCCGGTCGGTCGCCGGGCGCGGCGCCGACAAGTATTTCGACGGCGCGGAGCACGAGGACACGTACTGGTTCCGGGTGTGGGCCATGCGAGGGCTGCTCTGGTCCTGGGACGACAGCGCCACGAACGCCGTCGTCGGCGCGTTCGGCGACGAGGCTTGGCGCGTACGCGAAATGGCGGCCAAGGTCGTGGCGAGGCATCTGGTGGCGGAGGCCGGTCCGGCCGTGGCCGAGCTGCGCGACGACCCCGTTCCCCGCGTACGCGCCGCCGCCGAGCGCGCGGTCGCGAGGCTGATCTCGGCTCAGGCATGATCTTGGGTGTGAAGAGGTTCCCTTGGTTGACCGTCGTCGTCTTCGCCGGCACGGCCGCCGTCAGTTTGTGGTCCGCGCTCGATGGCGACGTGCTGAGGGCGCTCGCGCGTGATCCGGCCGGGTTCTCGGTGGGCGGCTGGTGGCGGCTGTTCTCGGCGTTGCTCGTGCAGGCCGACGGCTGGACGCAGCTGGTGTTCAATCTGCTCACTCTTGCCGGCTTCGGCTACCTCGTCGAGGCCGGCCTGGGCCGATGGCGCTGGGCGGTGCTCTACTTCGGCGCGGGCCTGCTCGGCCAGGCGCTCGGGTACGCGTGGGAGCCGCCTGGCGGCGGGAACTCCGTCGCGGTCTGCGGCCTGGTGGGCGGGCTGGCCGCGGCGGCCGTGCTGAACCGGGTGACGCTGCCGACGAACACCGGCTACCTCACGGCGCTGTACGCGGTAGCGCTGACGGGCACGCTGCTCGGCGACTGGGTCGCCACGATGATCGGGATGATCGTGCTGGTGGCGGCCTTCGTCGCACTGAGGAGGACCGGCCGCGGCACCGGGATTCTGGCCGTCCTGGTGCCGCTGGCCGGTCTGGTCCTGCTGGTGAGGCAGGACCATCACGGGGCATCTCTGCTGTTCGGCGTCCTCGCCGGAGCAGTCACGCTGTGGCGGGCTCCTCGGCTCGCTCCGGCGCCGTGACCTGGAAGTCGAGTTTGCCGTCGACGACACCGACCGTGGCCGTGTCGCCGCCGGTCACCTGACCCCCCAGGACCATCTTCGACAACGGCCCGTCCAGCTCACGCTGGAGCGCGCGGCGTAGCGGCCGCGCGCCGTACTCGGGCTGGTGACCGCGCTCGGCCAGCCAGTCGACCGCTTCCGGCGTGACCTCCAGCGTGATGTCCTGCGCCTTCAGTCGGCGTTTCGTGCCCTGGAGCAACAGCTCGGTGATCTGGCGCAGGTCGGCCTGGGTCAAGCCGGTGAAGATGATGACGTCGTCGATCCGGTTCAGGAACTCCGGCCGGAACCGCTGCCCCAGCAGCTCCATCAGGTCGTCGCGCAACACGGCTACGTCCTTGCCGGCCGTCTGCGCGGCGAGGATGCGGTCCGCGCCGATGTTGCTTGTCATCACCACGACCGTGTTGCTGAAGTCGACGGTACGCCCCTGGCCGTCGGTCAGCCGCCCGTCGTCGAGCAGCTGCAGCAGGATGTTGAAGACGTCCGGATGGGCCTTCTCGATCTCGTCGAACAGCAGCACGCTGTACGGGCGGCGGCGGACGGCCTCGGTCAGCTGCCCGGCGTCGTCATAGCCGACGTATCCGGGCGGCGCCCCGACGAGGCGGCTGACGGTGTGCTTCTCCTGGAACTCGCTCATGTCGAAGCGGACCATGCCGTCCTCGTCGCCGAAGAGCGCCTCGGCGAGCGTACGCGCCAGCTCGGTCTTGCCGACCCCGGTCGGTCCCAGGAACAGGAAGGAGCCGTCGGGGCGCTTCGGATCGCCCAGTCCGGCCCGCGCCCGGCGTACCGCCTCCGCGACCGCCGTCACCGCCTCGTCCTGGCCGACGACGCGCTGGTGCAGATGTTCCTCGAGCTTGAGCAGCCGGTCCCGTTCGGCCTCGGTCAGCTGGGCCACCGGGATCCCGGTACGCCGAGCCACGACGTCTGCGATGTCCGGCACGCCGACCTCAGGCACCTCCCCGGTCTGCCCCTTCAGCCGGGCGAGGTGATCCTCGGCGTCGGCGACGGCCGCCTTCATCTGGTCCGCCTTGGCGTACTCCTCGTTGCGGACGGCGGCGTCCTTCTCCCGTTGCAGCTTCGCCACCTGCTCCTCGGCGTCGCGGGTGTCCGCCTTCGGCATCCGGGACTTCAGGCGTACGCGGGCTCCGGCCTGGTCGATGAGGTCGATCGCCTTGTCCGGCAGGAACCGGTTGGTGATGTAGCGGTTGGACAGATCGGCCGCCGCCGTCAGCGCCGCGTCCAGGATGCGTACCTGGTGGTGGGCCTCGTAGCGGTCGCGCAGCCCCTTCAGGATCGCGATCGTGTCGTCGACGGACGGCTCCGGAACCAGGACCGGCTGGAACCGCCGTTCCAGCGCCGAGTCCTTCTCGATGTACTTCCGGTACTCCTCCAGCGTCGTCGCGCCCACGACATGGAGTTCGCCTCGGGACAGGGCCGGCTTGAGCATGTTGCCGGCGTCCATCGCACCCTCGCCGCCGGCGCCCGCCCCCACCACGGTGTGCAGCTCGTCGAGGAACAGGATCACGTCACCGCTGGCCGCGCGTACCTCGTCGATGACCTTCTTCAGGCGTTCCTCGAAGTCGCCCCGGTACTTGCTGCCCGCCACCATGCCAGCGAGGTCGAGGACTACGACCCGCTTGCCGGACAGCGTCTCCGGAACGTCGCCGTTGACGATGCGCTGTGCGATGCCCTCGACGATCGCGGTCTTGCCGACGCCGGGATCGCCGATCAGGACCGGATTGTTCTTGGTACGCCGAGAGAGGATCTCGATGGTGTCCTGGATCTCCGCTTCGCGCCCGACGACGGGATCCAGTTCGCCCGCCTCGGCGCGGCTGGTCAGATCCTGCCCGTACTCGTCCAGCGTCGGGGTCTCGCTCGGCGGCTTCGCCCCTGGCGCCTGCCCGGGCGGAGCCGGGCTGACCAGCGTACGCAGCGCCTGCCCAGCCAGGGTGTCCGGATTGGCGGCGATGCCCAGCAGGATGTGCTCCGGCCCGATGTAGGAGGAGCCGGACTGCCGTGACTGCGTGTGGGCGTCCAGCAGCGCCCGCTTCGCCGCCGGCGTCAGCTGCGACGCCGGGCCGCCGGACGGGCCGTGGTCGTGTGCCTGCGCCATCTGCCCGGCGAGCTGGTCGGGATCGGCGCCCGCCGTGCTCAGCAGGCGTCGCGTCGGATCCTGCTGGGTCGCCGCCCACAACAGGTCCGTCACGTCCATCTCGTGCGAGCCCCAGTGCCCGGCCTGGGTGGCGGCCAGCTCGACCAGCTCACGGGCCTGGTCCGACAGCAGTCGCGACAGATCTACCCGTTGCACGGGCCGGGCCGCGAACGGATCGCCGCCGAAGAACCGATTGATGAGATCGTCGAAGCCCCGGCCGGTCATCCCGGCCATCCCGTCGATCGACATGTCACTGCGGATCGTTCACGCCGTGCGCCAGCTCGGCGACGGACTCCGTCATCGGTTCGGGCGCGTTCACCTCGACACCCGGTGTCGCCTGAGCGGCCCCCGACGACCCGGCGGGCGGCGCCGAGGCGATGCCCAGCATGGTCTCCTCGTCGAGCATGCCGTGGTCGTCGTTCCGGCGACGCCGGTAGGCCAGGTACGCCGCTCCGGCCGCCAGCCCGGTGGCGGCGACCCCGGCGACCGCCATCTTCCTGCCCCGCCCGGTGGCGGGGGCTGCCTTCTTCGTGGACTTCATCGCCGACTCCCCGCGTAGCTCATCGACCCGCGTAGCTGATCGACGGACGCCGTCCCGGCGTCCTCGTCCCCACGCTAGTGGTGAACCCGACCGATCGTGTCGAATCCCGGATATCCGGAAATCAGGCCGAAAACGCGCCATACGCTGATCTCATGAGTCAACATCGACTGCCGAACGAGCAGGCGGACCAGGTCGGCTCGTGGGGCTTCGGTGAGGCGATGTTCGCCGTCACCCGGATCGCCATCGGGTTCATCTTCTTCTGGGCGTTCCTGGACAAGCTCTTCGGCCTCGGCAAGGCCACCCCCAGCGAGAAGAGCTGGATCAACGGCGGGTCGCCGACCAAGGGCTACCTGTCCAGCCTCAAAGGGACCTTCGCCGACACCTTCACCGACATCGCCGGCAAGGCCTGGGCGGACTGGCTGTTCATGATCGGACTATGCGGCATCGGTCTGGCCCTCATCCTCGGCATCGGCATGCGCATCGCCGCCGTCACGGGCGCGATCCTGCTCTTCCTGATGTGGCTCACCGCCCTGCCGATCAGCAGCAATCCCTTCCTCGACGAGCACCTGATCTACGCGTTCGCGATCATCGCCATCGCGGTGACCGGAGCCGGGCTGCGATACAGCCTCGCGCCTTGGTGGCGCCGGCTCACCGCCAAGGCGCGCTGGCTCTGGTAGGCCCGGCGGACGCCCCGCGCTCGCCCCTGGTGAGCGTGGGGATTACCGCGCGCCGGACCGGCGATCGAAAAAGTTAAGTGTTGCCAGAACATTTTCGGTCGGCTATGTTAACGCTCACATGGCCGGACCGCCGTCCCCAGGACCGACCACCTTTGCGCGGGTGAACCGAGCCCATCTCACGGTTCGCCCTCCACCGCCCCGCAAGGAGGTCACCACCCATGGCCCTATTCGGCCGTCCACGTCCCGCCGTCCTCGCCCTCACCGCCGCGGCAGCGCTGCTCGCGAGCCTGCTCACCGGAGGCGGCACCTCGCAGGCCGCCACCACGGGTCCGTGCGACATCTACGCCACCGGCGGCACGCCCTGCGTCGCCGCGCACAGCACGACCCGCGCGCTCTACGGCGCGTACAACGGCTCGCTCTACCAGGTACGCCGCTCCTCGGACAACGCCACCCTCAACATCGGACTGCTCAGCGCCGGCGGATACGTCAACTCCGCCCCGCAGGACTCGTTCTGCGCCGGCACGTACTGCGTCATCTCCGTGATCTACGACCAGTCCGGCCGGGGCAACCACCTCACCCAGGCCCCGCCCGGAGGCTTCAGCGGCCCGGCGGCGGGCGGCTACGACAACCTCGCCCCGGCGACGATGGCGCCCATCATGGTCGGCGGGCACAAGGCGTACGGGGTGTTCGTGTCGCCCGGCACCGGCTACCGCAACAACGCCACCAACGGCATCGCCAAGGCCGACCAGCCTGAGGGGATGTACGCCATCTTCGACGGCACGCACTACAACGCCGGGTGCTGCTTCGACTACGGCAACGCCGAGACGAACAGCCGCGACAACGGCAACGGCACCATGGAGGCCATCTACTTCGGCAACATCAAGGCCTGGGGCTACGGCACGGGCAACGGCCCCTGGATCATGGCCGACCTGGAGAACGGCCTGTTCTCCGGAGTGAACGCCGGATACAACTCGAACGACCCGTCGATCAGCCACCGGTTCCTGACGGCGATCGTCAAGGGCGAGCCGAACCATTGGTCGATCCGGGGCGGCAACGCCCAATCCGGTTCACTGTCCACCTTCTACAACGGCGTACGCCCGAACGTGTCGGGCTACAACCCGATGAAGAAGGAAGGCGCGATCATCCTCGGCATCGGCGGTGACAACAGCGTCAGCGCGGCAGGCACGTTCTACGAGGGTGTCATGACCTCGGGCTATCCCTCCGACGCGACCGAGAACTCGGTCCAGGCGAACATCACCGCGGCCGGGTACGCCACCGCCGCCCGCGTCGGCCCCGCCAACGGCGCGGTCGTCTCGCTGCGCGCCACCACGGCGTGCTGCACCACGCGGTACATCTCGCACTCCGGCGCCACGACGCTGACCTCGGTCGTGACCTCGTCCAGCTCGGCGACCGACAAGGCCAACGCGACCTGGATCGTCCGGGCCGGCCTGGCCAACAGCGCCTGCGTCTCCTTCGAGTCCCGCAACACCGCGGGCAGTTACCTGAGGCACCAGAACTACCAGCTGTACATGCACGCCAACGACGGCAGCCTGCTGTTCGCCAACGACGCCACGTTCTGCCCGACCGCCGGCGTGAACGGACAGGGCATCTCGCTCCAGTCGTACAACTTCTCCAACCGCGACATCCGCCACTACAACAACAGCGTCTACATCGCGAGCTACGGCGGCTCCAACACGTTCGACGCCACCGGCTTGTGGGGCGACGACTCAAGCTGGGTCGCCACCACCCCCTGGACCCCCTAGCTAGCTCCCCTCCCCTCCGCCCCCGCTCTCCCCGTTGATCATGGAGTTTCCAGTGTCGACACACCGTCGAGACAACGGTTAACTCCATGATCAACGGGGAGAGAACTGGGGGCGGGGGCGGGGGCGCGGGAGTGGG
>NZ_JBFBAZ010000049.1:0-52688 GCF_040682475.1 Hamadaea sp. NPDC051192 | reverse complement strand
CCGCAGTCCCACGGAACTCGGTCGAGGCCGGACGCATCGCGAAAGTCTGGGGCCTGACCGACGCCCGCATCGGCGACGCGATCGGCGAGTACCGCGCGACGACGGGTCACCTGTTCGCGCCGCCGACGTTGGAGACCGTGGTCGTGCCCGACGCGGCCGACCGGACGGCGGTGCACACCGCGCTGACGCAGTTGGCTGAGCAGGACCCGCTGATCAACCTCCGTCAGGACGATCTGCGCGGCGAGCTGTACCTGTCGCTGTACGGCGAGGTGCAGAAGGAGGTCATCCAGACCACGCTGACCGAGCAGTACGGGGTCGCGGTGACGTTCCGGGAGACCACGATGATCTGCGCCGAGCGGGTCGTCGGCGTCGGCGCGGCGGTCGAGCACATCTACCGCAACCCGTTCCTCGCCACGGTCGGGCTGCGCGTCGAACCCGGTACGCCCGGCAGCGGCCTGACGGTCCGGCTGGACGTGCCGGTCGAGACCATGCCGCTGTTCGTCTACAAGGCGGTCGACGTCTTCCGGGACGCCCTGGAGCAGACCGTACGCGAGACGCTCCAGCAGGGACTGCGTGGTTGGCGGGTGGAGGACGTCGTGGTCACGCTCACCGACTGCGCCTACAACTCGCCCGGCACGACGGCGGGGGACTACCGCAAGCTGGTGCCGATGGTGTTGATGGACGCGTTGCGGCAGGCAGGCACGGTCGTGTGCGAGCCGGTGCACCGGCTGACGATCGAAGGGCCGGCCGACACGCTCCGCGCAGTGCTGCGGTTGCTCGCCCAGCACGGAGCCGTCCCGTACGCACCGGTGACGGCCGGGCCGGCGTTCGAGCTGACCGCCGACGTCCCGGCGGCCGAGGTCCACGCGATTCAGCAACGGCTGCCCGCGTTGACTCGGGGCGAGGGTGTGATCGAGGCCGAGTTCGACCACTACCGCCCCGTCCGCGGCCGTGCCCCGGAACGAGCGCGGACCGACCTCAACCCGTTGCACCGCAAGGAATACCTGCTGCACGTCCTGCGCCGGGTCTGACCCGCCCGGCGGCCCGCCGGGCAAGGCGCGGGGGCGTCAGCTGAGGGCGGCCGCGAGTTCGGCGTTGTGTGTCGCGAACGCGGTCCACTCCGCCGGAGTCGCGGCGACCCGGGCCGCCGCGGCCGCCGCCGAGCACGGCCGGACCTGCCAGCCGTCGAGCCGCCCCGCCCGGATCTCGAAGCGCACCAGGCGTCCGGCGGCCCAGCCGTGGAAGTCCAGGTCGCGGTCGGCGTACCCGGTCACCCGTTGGGTCGCCACCACCCAGTCCACCGCCTCGATTTCGGTCTGCACTCGTGCGGCGTGTTCGTACGCCGTCCGCCGGGCGGCTTCGTCGCGCCGGGCGATCAGCTCCGCCCGCAGGAGCCGGACAGCGTCGGGATCGCGAGCCAGCACCGCGGCCAGTGCGGCGGCGAGCTGCTCCCGAGACCCGGGCGTCACCTCGCGTACGCGGGCCAGGTCGCGCTCGGCCGACGTGAGCGCGTCGGCGGCGTACGGGAGGGGGAAGACGCGGTGCAGTCCGGCGATGGCGGCGCGTACCTTCGTCCCGCCGAGATACGGGCCGAAGCCGCCCGCCGCCGGCGTGTACGCCACCCGTAGCCCGGGAGCCGTCGCCGACGCGTCCAACCGCAGGTAGACCGGGGTCTCCTGGCCGCCGGCCGTCCGGTTCCACGGCGGCAGGCGGCGTTCGAGCACAGTGCGTTCCAGCCAGGCGGCCTCGTGGTCGGAGGCGCAGACGACCGCCTCCACCCGGGTGACGCGGGGCATCATCCGCCGCAGGTGCGGCCGATCGTCCAGATCAGACCAGTACGACAGCGCCCGGCGTCGCAGATTCACCGCCCGGCCGACGTACAGCGCCCGGCCGCGTTCGTCACGGAACCGGTAGACGCCCGGCTCGGCGGGCAGCCGCGCGGCCGCCTCCCGAGCCGGCACGGCACGGGGGTCGGCGGCAGTGGGCACGGCCTAATAGTCGCGGCTGCCGGCCCGATTCGCCAGGAGGCAGATGTACAGGATGATGATCAGCACACCCAGGCCGACCGCCCACAACGTCCAGCTCTTGGCGCGTTCGGTCCGCTCCTCGGCCAGCCCGTGGTCGCCGCGGCTGTTGGCGTCCATCGCCATCGCCGAGAAGACGATGCCGACGATGCCGAGCGGGGTGCAGCAGAACAGGGTGGCCGCGATGGACAGGCCGAGCCACAACCCCGGCGAGCTGTCACCGCGGTAGGAGGGGCTGCCGTAGGGATCGGTCATGACCACTGTGTAGCAAAGCCGCGCCAATCCCGCTGACCCGTCAGAGCTGGGCTGCCCGGCCGTTGAGGTAGCGCTGCTGCTGGAGGTTGCGCGCCCGGTCGGCGGCCTCCCGATACGCCGCCCGGGCCTCGTCGAGCCGCCCGGCCCGCTCCAGCAGATGCGCGCGGACGGCGTACAGGCGGTGGTCGTCGCGCGTGCGGGCGTCGGCGGCCAGCGGTTCGAGCAGGTCCAGTCCGGTCTGCGGGCCGTGCACCATGGCCGCCGCCACCGCGTGGTTCAGCGCCACCATCGGGTTGTCGGCCAGCTTCAGCAGCACCTCGTACAACGCGAGGATCTGCGGCCAGTCGGTCTGCTCGGCGCTCGGCGCCTCGTCGTGCAGCGCCGCGATGGCGGCTTGCAGCTGATAAGGACCCACCGGCCCGCGCGGCAAGGCTGCGGTGATCAGGTCGACGCCTTCGGCGATCAGGTCCGCGTCCCACCGTCCACGGTCCTGTTCCGCCATCGGCACCAACGCTCCGTCCCGACTGGTACGCGCAGCGCGACGTGCGTCGGTGAGCACCATGAGCGCCAGCAGCCCGGCGACTTCCGACTCGTCCGGCAGCAGCCGACGCAGCATCCGGGTCAGCCGGATCGCTTCAGTGGTCAGCTCCACTCGATGCGACGCCGGGCCGGACGTGGTCGCGTACCCCTCGGTGAACACGAGGTAGAGCGTGTGCAGCACGGCGGCGAGCCGCTGATCGCGGTCGGCCGGCGAGGGCAGCGCGAACGGCTGGCCGCTGGTGGCGACGGCCTGTTTGGCGCGGGTGATCCGCCGCGTCATCGTGTCCTCGGGGACGAGGAAGGCGCGGGCGATCTCGGCGGTCGTCAGGCCGCCGACCGCGCGGAGCGTCAGCGCGATCTGCGACGCCGGAGTCAGCGCCGGATGGCAGCACAGGAAGAGCAGGACGAGGGTGTCGTCCTCGCCGGGCCCACCGGATTCCGCGTTCGTGCCCGTCGTCAGCAGCACATACCGTTCCTCGCGGGCGCGCCGCGCCTGCTCGCTGCGCAGCAGGTCGGTGAGCTTCCGGGCGGCGACCGTGATGAGCCAGCCCCGGGGACTGGCCGGCAGCCCGTCGGCGGGCCAGCTCGTCGCGGCGGCCAGCAACGCCTCCTGCACCGCGTCCTCGGCCAGGTCGAAATGGCCGTACCGGCGCACGAGCGCGCCGAGGACCCGCGGCGCCAGGTCGCGCAGCAGGTCCTCGGTCTCGGTCATGCCGTTCCTCCGGTGGTCCGCCGGGGTCACAGGTCCAGTTCGTCGCGCCCGTCGGCGATCGGCCGGACGTCGGCGTACCCGTTGGCCCAGACGTCACCCGGGCTCGGGCAGGCGGACAGCTTCGCCGCGATCTCGGTGGCCCGGTCGAAGCCGTCGCACTCCACGATCCACCAGCCCGCGAGCACCTCCTCGGTCTCCGCGTAGGGTCCGTCGGTCACGACGGGGACGCCGTTCTCCAGCCCGCGTACGCGGCGGGTGTGCACGGGCGAGACGAGCGCCTTGGTGTCGACCAGTTCGCCGGACTCGGTCAGCTCACGGTTCAGGTTCTCCATGAACTGGTACATCGGCGCCCAGTCCTCCGGGCTGACGTCGCCCTTGCCGCTCATCAGGTCGTAGTCGGCCTGCGAGCCGAACGTCAGGATCATGTACTTCATCGGGCTCTCCTCCTCTTGGCGATCCTTTCACCCGGGACGTCGGAGCCGCCGGACGTGACCGGACACCGTCGGCCGAATCAATCGGCGAATTTCTGCTGAGCGCGGTCCCGGGCCGCTCGCCGGGCTATCGCGATCATTAAGCCGAGCGCGGGCAGCAGGAGCAGTGCGACACAGAGCTGCGGGGCAAGCTTCAGCGGATTGAGCGCGGCGACGGCGTACGCCCGGCCCGGCCCGATGAGGGCGAGCTGCCGTCGGCCGGACTCCGGGATGGTGACCTCCCACTCGTAGCGGCTGTCCGGTTCGGCGGTGACGGCCTGCCAGTCGGTGCCGACGAACGCCCCGTTCACCGGGCCGTGCGCGGTGCCGAACAGCGATTGCCAATGCCCGTCGCATCGGGACTGCTGCCGTTCGAGCCGGTCGTAGGTGACGTGGCAGCGGTCGAGGGTCACCGTGGTGACTCCCGGCAGGCCCAGCAGCATGGCGAGCAGCCCGGCGCCCAGGACGGCTGCGACGGCGACGGCGCGGGGAGCGAACCTTCTCATGCCGGGTAGAGGCGCGCGGCTGTGCCGGACGTTGCCGGCGGCTGTGCTGCACGTTGCCGGCGACCGGTTGGACGTCGCCTGCGGCTGTGCCTGATGTTGCCGCGGGCAACTTATCCAGAAATCTGAATGTAGCATTGACTCGGGCACGGTCCAGCCTTAAATATTCAGGAAAGTTTCCTAAAAATAGGGGAGGGCTCATGCGCACCAGACGCCTGATGGGCGCGCTGCTCACCGCGGGAATCGTGGCCACCGCCCTGGTCGCGGCCGCGCCCGCCGCGTACGCCGCGGCCGGGCTGACCGCGACGTTCTCGGCGGCGAACAACGGCTCGTGGTATCTCGACAAGTACGTCGTCGCCAATCCCACGTCGGCGGCGATCACCGGGTGGTCCCTGGAGTTCGATCTGCCGTCGGGAGCCACCCTCGGCAACGTCTACAACGGAGTCGCGAGCCAGTCCGGTTCGCACGTGACGATCGTCAACGCGCACTACAACGGGACGGTGGCCGCCGGGGCGACGACCGAGCCGTACAGCCCGTGGTGGGTGGCGTACGGGTCGGGGGCCGCCCCGCTGAACTGCCGGATCAACGGCAACAAGTGCGACGGCAGCGCCGACCGCGCCCCCGGTACGCCCACCGGCCTGGCGGTCACCGGGCGTACCACCAAGACGGTGTCGCTGTCGTGGACCGCCGCCGCGGCGACCGACTTCCCGATCGCCGGCTACGACGTGCTGTCCGGCTCGACCGTCGTGGGCTCCAGCACCACCACCAGCGCGGTGGTGACCGGGCTGACCCCGAACACCGCCTACTCGCTGAGCGTCCGGGCGAAGGACACCCGGGGCAACCTGTCGGCGGCGAGCACGCCGGTGAGCGTGACGACGCTGAACCCGGCCGACGACACCACCGCGCCGACCGCGCCGAGCAGCCTGCGGTCCACCGCGAAGAGTTCGACGACGGTGAGCCTGGCCTGGACGGGCAGCACCGACGCCAGCGGCATCGCCGGGTACGACGTCTATACCGGCACGACCCTGCGGGCCAGCGTCACGGGCACCAGCGCGACCGTGTCCGGGCTGTCGCCGCTGACGGCGTACTCGTTCACGGTGAAAGCGCGCGACACCTACGACAACGTGTCCGCGGCGAGCAACGCCGTCAGCGTGACGACCGACGACGTGATCGGCTCCGGCCAGTACGCCAAGGTCGGCTACTTCGTGCAGTGGGGCATCTACGGGCGGCAGTACTTCGTCCGCAACCTCGACACGAGCGGCTCGGCGGCGAAGCTGACCCACATCAACTACGCCTTCGCCAACATCGACCCGGTGAACCTGACCTGCCTGCAGGGCGTCACCAAGGGCGTCTCCGGCAACCCGCAGGACCCCGACCAGGGCACCGGCGCGGGTGACGCGGACGCCGACTACGGCCGCCCGATGGCCGCGTCGCAGTCGGTCGACGGCGTCGGCGACACCGGCTGGGAGCCGCTGCGCGGCAACTTCAACCAGCTCAAGAAGCTCAAGGTGAAGTACCCGAACCTCAAGGTGCTCATCTCGATCGGCGGCTGGACCTACTCGAAGTACTTCTCCGACGTCGCGGCGACGCCGGCCAGCCGGCAGAAGTTCGTCCAGTCCTGCCTGGACATCTACCTCAAGGGCAACCTGCCCGCGTACAACGGGGCGGGCGGTCCCGGCACGGCGGCCGGCATCTTCGACGGCATCGACCTGGATTGGGAGTGGCCCGGCGCGGAGGGCCACGCGGGCAATCACGTGAGTCCGGCGGACAAGGCGAACAACACCCTGTTGCTGGCGGAGTTCCGGCGGCAGATGGACGCGCTGACCGTGACCACCGGCAAGCGGTACCTGCTCACCGCGTTCACCCCGGCGGACCCGGCGAAGATCGCGGCGGGGTGGGACATCGGCCCGACCGGGGTGTTCAGCTCGCTGGACTTCGCCAACGTGCAGGGCTACGACTTCCACGGGGCCGGCTCGGACAACTCGTGGGAGCCCAACCGCGCCGGGCACCAGGCCAACCTCTACCGCGACACGCAGGACCCGTACGCCTTCGAGTTCAGCGTGAACCTGGCGATCCAGAGCTATCTGGACGCCGGGATCAGCCCGCGCAAGCTGACCTTCGGCCTGCCGTTCTACGGCCGGGGCTGGCAGGGCGTCGCGGCCGGGAGCGTCAACGGCGAGTGGCAGTCGGCCACCGGCGCGGCGCCCGGTCAGTTCGCCGAGGAGGCCGGTACGCGCGGCTACTCGAACCTGATCGCGGGCGTGCCCGGCTGCACGGTGTACCACGACACGCAGTCGGTCTCGACCTACTGCTACACCGGAGCCAACGGGCAGTGGTGGTCCTTCGACGACACCTGGTCGATCGGCCAGAAGATGACCTGGCTGAAGAGCAAGGGCCTGCTCGGCACGATGATCTGGGAGATGTCCGGGGACACCGCGTCCGGGACGCTCATGGCAGCGGTCTCCTCGGGTCTGTAGCGCGCTGAACAACCGGCCGATGACACTCGGCCCGTAGTGGACGGCGTTTGGCCGGGGGTTTGTCGCCCCCGGCCACGCGTCCCGCCTACGCTGGGCACATGATCACCGAGGCCGACGTACCCGCGGCGGACATCACGCCGGCGGACATCATCGCCGCCCGGCGGCGCATCGAGGGCCGGATCCGGCGTACGCCCCTGTTCGAGGCGGCGCCGGAGCTGGTCTTCAAGCTCGAATACCTCCAGCACACGGGTTCGTTCAAGGCCCGGGGCGCGCTCAACAACGTGCTCGCCGCCCAGGAACGGGGCGATCTCGGCCCGGCCGGGGTGATCGCCGCGTCCGGCGGCAACGCCGGGCTGGCCGTCGCGTGGGCGGCCGCGCAGATCGGCGTACCGGCCGAGATCCACGTCCCGGCGAACGCGCCCGCCGTCAAGGTGAAGCGGCTCCAGGCGCTCGGCGCGACCGTGGTGCAGACGGGCACCGAGTACAGCCACGCCCTGGCCGCCTCGGCCGAACGGGCCGCGCAGACCGGCGCGTTCGTGTGTCACGCGTACGACCAGCCTGAGATGGTCGCCGGAGCGGGCACCATCGCCGTGGAGCTCCTTGAGGACACCGCGGTGGACACCGTGCTCGTGGCGGTCGGCGGCGGCGGGCTCGTCGGCGGCATCGCGGCCGCCCTGGCCGATACGCCGGTACGCGTCGTCGGCGTCGAACCGGTCGCGGCGCCCAGCCTGCACACGGCCCTCGACCGGGGTGGCCCGGTGGACGTCGAGGTCGGCGGCTACGCCGCCGACTCCCTCGGGGCGCGCCGCGCCGGCCGGATCGCGTACGCCGTCGCTGAGCGCACGGGAATGGTCAGCGCGCTCGTCGAGGACACGGCGATCCGGGACGCCCGGCAACGGCTGTGGGACGAATGGCGGATCGTCGCCGAACCCGGGGCGGCCGCGGCGTACGCCGGGCTGACCGCGTACCGGCCCGAGCCGGGCGAACGGGTGGCCGTCATCGTGTGCGGGGCGAACACCGACCCGAGCGACCTGGTCTAACCCTTTCCGCCTGCGCTGGGCACGATCAGGGCTTTGCCGCGGAGCCGGCCGGCTTCGGCGTCGGCGTGCACGGCGGCGATCTCGCTGAGCGGCCAGACGTCGGCGATGTCGACGGAGACCACTCCGGCGTCGACGAGCCGGACGAGGTCGGCCAGCTGCGCCGGGTCCCGCCGCATCACGAACTGCTCACTGCGTGCGCCGTCGGCCGCCACCTCGGTGGTGATGGAGACGATCACGCCGCCCGGCCGGACGAGCCCGGCGACCTCGGCTCCGGAGTCGGGGACCAGGTGCAGCAGCACGTCGACCGGTTCGGTGACGGCGTCGGCGACGGGTCCGGCGGTGTAGTCGACGATCTCGTGCGCGCCGAGGCGGCGTACGGCGTCGGCGCTGCGGGCGGAGGCGGTGGCGATCACGTGCCCGCCTGCGTGCCGGGCGAGTTGCACGACCAATCCGCCGACGCCGCCGCCCGCTCCGTTGACGAGGACTCGGCGCCCCGGCTGGATCCGGGCGCGGTCGATCGCCTGCCACGCGGTCAGCCCGGCGATCGGCAGCGCTGCGGCGTCTCGCAACGCGATCCGGTGCGGGGCGCGTACGAGTAGCTCGGCGGGTGCGACGGCGTACTCGGCGGCAGCGCCGCCGTCGAGCTGTCCGATGACCCGGTCACCCGGAGTCAGGCCGCGTACGCCCGGGCCGATCGCCGAAATCGTGCCGGCGACGTCCCAGCCCAGCGTGTACGGCAGCGTCACCGGAAGGATCTCGGTGAGCCAGCCGGACCGGAGGCCGATCTCGGAGGGGTTGACGGAGGTGGCGGCGACCTCGAGGAGGACTTCGCCGGGTCCGGGGACCGGGCGGGCGACGTCGTCGAGGCGGATCACGGACGGGTCGCCGAAGGCGTGGATTCTCGCGGCTTGCATGTCCTCGACGCTAGATCGGCCTCCGCGAGACGATCTATGGGACGCAGTCCTGAAAACTTAAGCGATCGTCTCGTGAGAGAGTGTGCCCGTGGACGTGCTCAGCGACGTGATCAGCGTGATGCGAACGGGCCGGCCCCGGTCGGCGCAGGTGACCTGGCACGCGCCGTGGGCGCAGCGGTTCGCCGGAGTGCCGGGCTCGGCCGGGTTCCAGATCATCCTGAGCGGGCCGTGCACGCTGGTCGAGCCCGGGCCGGTGGCGCTCGCTCCCGGTGACGTCCTGCTCGTGCCGCACGGGCGCGGGCTCACCCTCGCCGACAACGCGTCGACGCCGGTGACCGTGCCCGAGTGCGAACCCACCGGGCCGCCCGGTCAGCGCGGCGCCGTCGCGGTGGTGGGCGAGCCGAGTGGTCCGGGCGGTCCGGCGACGGTGACGCTGTGCGGGGCGTACGAGCTGGATCGGGCGCTGACGCATCCGTTCCTGCTGAGCCTGCCGGAGCTGATCCATCTGCCGGCGCACCTCGGCCGCCACCCCGAGCTGCGTACGGTGGTCGACCTGCTGGCGGCCGAGCTGGCCGCGCCCCGGCTCGGCGGCGACGCGGCGGTCCGGGCCCTGCTGGACACGTTGCTGCTGCTCATCCTGCGCAGCTGGGTCGACGACGCCGCGCCGGACACCCGGACCGGCTGGGCGGCCGCGTTGCGCGATCCCGCGACGGTGGCCGCGCTCGACGCCGTCCATCGTGATCCGGCCCGGCCGTGGACGGTCGCCACGCTGGCCGCCGAGGCCGGGCTGTCCCGGGCGCCGTTCGCCCGCCGGTTCGCCGAACTGACCGGTCGGCCGCCGCTGGCGTACCTGACGTGGTGGCGGATGACGCTGGCGGCCCGGCTGCTGCGGCAGACCGACGCCCCGCTGCACGCGATCGCCCGCCGGGTCGGCTACGGCTCCGAATACGCCTTCACTGCCGCGTTCAAGCGCCAGTACGCGCTGCCGCCGGGCCGGTACCGCCGATCGGGTTAGCCGAAGATCCGCGCCCGGTACGCGCTGCCGCCGGGCCGGTACGGCCGATCGGGTCAGCCGAAGATCCGGGCGCGGTCGAGGACGCAGACCGCTTCGGTGCGGTCCTCCACCGCGGCGTCGCGTTCGTAACGGAAGCCGGCTTTGAGCAGCGCCCGGATCGACTGCTCGTTGCCCGTGTCGGGGGAGGCGAGCACGCGCGCCGCGTCGGGGACCACGTCCCGGGCGTACGCCCAGATCGCCTGCGGGCCGACGCCGCGCCCGACCAGGGCGGGATCGCCGATGAGGTAGTCGATCGCGACGGCGTCCGGTTCGCCCACGGCCTGCGCGTACGCCGGATAGTCGGCGGTCCGGTAGTGCTGGAAGATCCCGGCCGGGACGTCGTCGACGAGCAGCACCTGGACGCGTACCGGGCTGTTGCCGTCGACGCGGGGGCCGTACTTGCGCTCGATCGTGGCCAGGTCCTCGGGCCGGTGCCGCCACCAGTGTGCGACGTGGGGTTCGGCGAGCCAGCCGAGCAGGGCTGGGAAGTCCGCCCGGTCCAGCGGCCGGAACGCCAGCCGCGGCAGCGGTACGCCCGACCCGCGCCGGAAGTTGTCGGCGACCGATTCCGGGGCGAGCCGGGCGAGCGCGGCATCCCGCGAAAGCCATTCGAAGCGGTCGTGCTCGGGGTCGATCATGACGACGGCGGCGGCCGGGTCGACCTCGGCGGCGAACACCGCCCAGCCGCCGGACAGGTCGACCGGGCGCAGGTCCAGGCCTTGCAGCCCGGCTTCCTCGGCGAGTTCCCGGGCCGCACCGGTCAGCACCGGCTCGCCCGGATGCCGGGCGCCGGACGGTGACGTCCACGCCCAGTCGCCCTCGTAGTCGGGGCCTTCGTGCGTCCGGTGCAGCAGCAGGAACTCCAGCCCGTCCGGCCCGGGGCGGCGGACCACCACGCCGGCGCCGCGCGGGTTGTCGGGCGCGATCGGCAGCCCATCCCAGGTGGTTTCGAGTTCCGGGTCCGCTGTCAGGTCCGAGTCTGTGAGGATGTCGGTCACGATTTCCGGGTCGGCTGCCGCTTCCGCCTTTTCGGTCACCCGACGACCCTACCGGTCGGTGCATCTGTGACGGGCTCCGCGCCGATACGATTCGATCATGGGGATCGACCCGGGTCTGAGCGGTGTGCCGGAGACCGCGCTGTGGACGCTCTATCACCGCGTACGCGAGGCCCGGCGGCCGGACACCGTGCTGCCCGACCCGATGGCGGTGCATCTGATCGAGCAGTTCGACTATCCGTTCGAGGCTCGTTTCGGGGTGGGCTTCCCGGTGCAGCCGCAGATCATGGCGCTGCGGGCGCGGACCTTCGACGACGAGGTGCGCCGGTTCCTCGGCCTGCATCCGGGCGGGCAGGTCGTCGCGCTGGGGGAGGGACTGGAGACGACCTATTGGCGGGTCGGCGACCCGCAGGTCCGCTGGCTGAGCGTCGACCTGCCGCCGATGGTGGAGCTGCGGCGCCGGCTGTTGCCGCAGGAGGACCGGCAGCGGCTGTGGGCCGGGTCGGCGCTGGACGGGGCGTGGCTGGACGAGGTGGACCCGGCGCAGGGCATCCTCGTGACCGCGCAGGGTCTGATGATGTACCTCCGGCCCGAGGAGGCGGAGGGGCTGCTCGTCACCGTCGCGGAGCGGTTCCCCGGCGGACGGATGATCTTCGACGCGATCACCCCGGCGATCGATCAGCAGGTCGTCCGGCACATACGCGGCCGAAGCGCGTTCGAGCCGCCGCCGTTGCACTGGTTCGTCGGCCCACAGGACCTGCCCCGGCTGCGGGCGCTGTCGCCGGCCATCTCCGACGTACGCGAGGTGCAGCCGCGGGTCGGCCGGGGTCTGGCGGGCTGGCTGGCGCCCCGGTTGAAGCGGATTCCCGGCCTGAGCCGCCGCCGGCCGATGATCATCGTGGTTGACTTCTAAGCATGCCTGCCGACAAGGGCTTGACCCTCACGTAACGGGAGGCGGCACTGTGGTCTCCGAAAGGAGGGAAGCCATGAGCCTCACCGTGGGACAGGTCGCCGAGCTGGCCGGAGTCACCGTACGCACGCTGCACCACTACGACGAGATCGGGCTGCTGACGCCCGGCGGCCGCACGAGCGCCGGATACCGCCGCTACGACGACGCCGACCTGGATCGGCTGCAGCAGATCCTGCTCTATCGGGAACTCGGGTTCTCCCTGGAGGAGATCGCCGTCATCCTCGACGACCCGGACGCGGACGCGCGCGAGCACCTGCGCCGCCAGCACCGGTTGCTGACCGGCCGGATCGCCCGGTTGCGGGAGATGGTGGCGGCGGTCGAATACGTATTGGAGGCACAGAAGGTGGGCATCGACCTCACGCCCGAGGAGAAGTTCGAGGTGTTCGGGGACTTCGACCCCGACCAGTACGCCGCCGAGGCCGAGCAGCGCTGGGGCGGCACCGACGCGTACGCCGAGTCGGCGCGCCGGACCCAGCGGTACACCAAGGAGGACTGGCTGCGCATCCAGCAGGAGACGGCGGATCTGCTCGAGCGCTGGATCGCCGCGTACGACGCGGGGGTGCCGGCCGACAGCGAGGCGGGCATGGCGCTGGCGGAGGAGCACCGGCAGCAGCTGTCGAAGTTCTTCTACGACTGCACGTTCGAGATCCACACCGGGCTGGCCGAGATGTACCTGGCCGACGAGCGGTTCACCCGCAACTACGATCAGCACCGGCCTGGCCTGGCCCAGTACGTGCACGACACCATCGTGGCGAACGCGATCACGCGCGCTTGACGGCCCTCGGCGTGCGCCGGAGTTCACTCATCTCGCATGCATTGAGCAATTGATGTATTTATTGCTAGCGTGTCCGGAGTGCCGTCTGCACGCACGAGGGGGTCGTGATGACCATCGCCGACCGTACGCCTGTCGAATTCCCGTTCGCCGCGCCGCCATCCCTCTACCACCCCGCACCGGAGCTGGGTGAGCTGCGGGAGGAGTGCCCGGTCGCCCCGGTCGTCTTCCCGGACGGGGCGACCGCCTGGCTCGTCACCCGGCATACCGACGTCCGCCAGGTGCTCACCGATCCGCGGTTCTCCCGCGCGCACGCCGTCGCGGGCGAGGTCGAGACGGGACTCGGCCGGCTGGCCAGCGAGTCCATCCTCGGCCTGGATCCGCCGGAGCACACGCGACTGCGGCGGCTGGTCGCCGGCGCGTTCACCGCCCGCCGCGTCGAGCAGCTGCGGCCGCGGGTGACGGCGATCGTCGACGATCTGCTCCTCGCGCTGCGGAAGCAGCCGCAGCCGGCCGACCTCGTCGCGGGCTTCAGCCTGGCGCTGCCCGTACGCGTCATCTGCGACCTGCTCGGCGTGCCGGAGTCCGACCAGCACCGGTTCCACGGCTGGTCCGACGCGGCGATGGGCGACCGCACCCGCGATCCGCGGATCATGATGGCCGCGTTCGCGAGCCTGCAGGGCTACCTGACCGAACTCATCGCGGAGAAGCGGGCGCATCCGGCCGACGATCTCATGACGGCGCTCATCGACGCTCGCGACAACGCCGACCGGCTGTCCGAGGCCGAACTGGTCAACCTCGGGGTGTCGCTGCTCATCGGCGGCCACGAGACCACCGCCAATCAGATCGTGATGATCCTGCTGACCCTGCGGGCGCATCCCGACCAGTGGGCGGCGCTGCGGGCCGACCCGTCGCGAGTGCCCGCCGCGATCGAGGAGCTGATGCGGTTCACCCAGCTCGGCGCGGGTGCGGGCGGCATCGCCCGGGTCACCACCGAGCCGGTCGAACTGTCCGGCGTCACCATCCCGGCCGGACAGGCCGTGCTCCCGGCGCTCGCCTCGGCCAACCGCGATCCGCGTGCCTTCGCCGATCCGGACACCCTCGACCTGCACCGCGGCGACTCGCACGGACACCTCGGATTCGGCGCCGGCGTACATCATTGCCTGGGCGCGCAGCTGGCCCGGATGGAGCTGCAGGAGGCGCTTGCGGGCATCCTGCGCACCCTGCCCGGGTTCGCGATCGACCTCGACGACGCCGACATCGCGTTCAAGCCGACGATGATCCTGCGTTCGGTCGCGTCGCTGCCGGTGCGCTGGGACGAATCCTGACATGGACCCGGCCCCGCGGTGGACCGTCACAGTGGACCGGTCACGGTGCATCGGCTCGGCCATGTGCGTCGGCGTCGCCGGCGACCGGTTCGCTCTCGACGGCGACGCCCGGTCGGCCCCGCTCGTGTCGCCCGTCGAGGCGGACGAGCGGGTGCGGGACGCGGCGGCGAACTGCCCGATGGAGGCCATCGAGCTGCGCGACGCGACGACGGGCGAGCTGATCGACCCCTACGCCTGACCCGTCCTCGGGTAGCCTGCGGCGAGTGATCGACACCTACTCCCTGCCGTCCGGCCCGCCCGACATCATGCCCGAGGGCATCGCGAGCCACGGGGACGTCTTCTACGTGTCCAGCGCGCGGCACGGCACGATCTTCCGGGGCCACGTCGGCGAAGCCACGCTGCAGGTCTGGCAACCAGCCGGCGCCGACGGGCGTACCCAGGCACTCGGGCTCACCGTCGACCCGCTCGGGCGGCTGCTGGTGTGCGGCTGGGAGACCGGCCACCTGTTCGCGTACGACACGGCCACGGGCGAACTCTCCGCGCGGGTCACGGTCGACGCCGAGGTCACCGGCCTCAACGACGTCTGCGTCCAGGACGGGTACGCCTATGTGACCGACTCGAAGCGGCCGGTGGTCTGGCGGCTGGCCGTCGACGGCGAGGTGGGACCGGCCGAGGAGTTCCTCGACCTCGGCGCGTTCGGCGCGCCCGATCCGGCGGACTGCTTCCTCAACGGCATCGTGGCCGGCCCCGCGCCCGGCACCCTGATCGTCTGCGATCAGGCCGAGGAGGTGCTGTGGCGAGTGGACACCGTCACGGCCACCGCCGAACGGGTGGATCTCGGGGGAGTCCACGTCGCCGGGGACGGCCTGGTCTGGGTCGGCGACGTCCTGTACGCCTGCGACAACTCCGAGGAGGACGGTGGCATCCGCATGTGGCTGACCGCGCTGACGTTGTCCGCCGACGGGCGTACGGGGAAGGTCGTCGAGCGCTGGGAGCGGCCGGTGGCGGACACTCCGACCACGGCGGCGTACCTCGACGGGCGGCTGTTCCTGGTGAACTCGCAGATGTTCGCCGAGCGTAGCGGCCATCCAGTCGGCCACCCGTTCACGGTCAGCGCGCTGATCCCACCGCACAGCTAATGTCCTAGGACGCCTTACAGGGAGTGGCGCATGCTGCCCAACGGGGAACATCGGATCACCGTCAACGACGTCGAGCACTGGATCCGGGTCGAGGGGAGTGAGGCTCCGGGCGAGCCGGTCGTCTTCATCCACGGCGGGCCCGGTGCGAACGCCTTCCTGCTGGAGCAGACGGTCGGCCCGCACCTGGCGGTGTCGCATCCGGTCGTCTATTACGACCAGCGCGGTTGCGGCCGGTCCGGTCCCGCGCTGGGCTACTCGATGGAGGCCTTGGTCGCCGATCTGGACGGGCTGATCGGCGCGCTCGACCTGAACGCGGTCACCCTCGCCGGCTTCTCGTTCGGCGGCCAGGTCGCCGCCGAGTACGCGGTGCGCCATCCGGCCTCGGTGCGCCGGCTGATCCTGGTCGCCCCGCCGATCCTGGGCCCGCTGCGGTGGGACAACCGCCTCGCCGGGCTGGACGCGGTCGCGGATCCGTCGTTCCGCCGGGTCCTGCGGGAGTCGGCGCCGTCGCTGGAGTTCACCTTGGGGCGGCCGTCTTTCGGCTCGCTGCGCCACCTGTGGGCGGCGATGGACGCCCGGACCGGTGCGCGGTTCTCGCTCCACGATCCCGACATCCAGCGTCCGCCGGGCCTGCCGGAGGGGGAGGGGCTCGCGTCCAACGCGGAGTTCGCTGACGCCGTGCTGGCGGAGCAGCGGCCGGGTTCCCTGCTCGACGACCTGGCTGCGCTGGACGTGCCTACGCTGGTCATCGTCGGGCTCTACGACCGTACCGTCGGTGTGGACGCCTGCCGGGACATCGTGGACCGCATGGCGAACGCCCGGCTGGCGCTCCTGTTACGCAGCGGGCACGCGCCGATCGAGGAACCCGAGGCGTACGCCGCCGCGATGACCGCATTTCTAGTGTCCTAGGACGGCCTACGCGGTGTGAGCGTTGGGGGACTTATTCAGCAGGAGCGCCTTCGGCGCACCGACTCAAAGGGGTCGCCCTTGTCGATCTTGAATTCGACGCATCGGTTCGTCGTCACCGAAAACGTGCTGGTCAAGCAGTACGCCTCGTGGGATCGGGGCGAACACGTACGCGAGTGGACGGTGCTGTCGGCGTTGGCCGCGTCGGTGCCGGATCTGGTGCCGCAGGTGATCGAGTCCGGTCTGGACGCCGATCCGCCGTGGCTGGCGATGACCGTGCTACCGGGCGAGCCGTTGTCGGGGCGCCTCGACAACGCACGCCTGGACGCGCTCGAGGTGGCGTTGCGCCGGTTGTGGTCGGCGCCGGTGGGATCGTTGCCGCCGCGGCGGTTCGATCCGGCGTACTGCTGTGCTGAGGTGCGCCGCCGGTTGGCGGAGTCGGCCCGGCCGGCGGGGGTCGCCGGGGATGCGTTCGACGTCGCGCTCGGCCTGGCGCCGCTGCCGTCGTCGGCCGCTGGGCAGGTCGTCGGGCACGGCGATCCGAATCTGGCGAACTACCTGTGGGACGGCGTACGCGTCCGGGTGGTCGACTTCGAGGACGCGGGCTCGTCGGATGTGGCGTACGAGCTGGGGACTTTGGTGGAGCATCTGTCGGCCCGGGAGCTGGACGCGGACGTGTTCTGCGCGCGGTTCGCGGATCTGGGGGTGGATGCGGGCCGGTTGCGGTTGGCGCGGTTGTGGTGGGCCGCGTTCTGGCTGCATCTGTTGTTGCCGGGTGGGCCGGCGGCGCGTCGGAATCCGCCGGGGACGCTGGAGGTTCAGGCGGTGCGGCTGCTGTCGCTCATGGGTTGAGTGGTTACGCGCGCGTGGTACGCCCGCGCCGCGACCACGATCTGTTCGGGTGTGTGGTCGAGCCCGTCGAGGTCGATGGTGGTTCGCCCGCCGTCGCTTTGTTCGTATTCGAGTTGGAGGTCGGCGGTGGGCGCATTCGGTCGGGGTCCTTTGAGGTAGAGGCCGGTGATGTCGGTCCAGGGTGTCGGCTTGCCGTAGAGCGTGTGGATTCCGGCTTCGGTGAGGCGCAGGAAGGGTCTTCTGCGGACGGGGAGCAGCAGAGCCCAGATGAGGGCCGTCGCAGCGGGGAGCAGTGGTGTGGTGATGAGGCTGCGGGGCAGGTCGCCGGCGTCGGGTGGGGTGGGTAGGTCGAGCCAGGTGATCTGTGCGGGGGCGATCACTGCGATGGCGACGGCGAAGAGTGTGATGCCGGTGAGTGTGATGGGCCAGGTGCGCCGGACGGCCAGTGGTCTCGGGGCGGGGACTGGTGTGGTGCGGAGGATGGCGCGGAGGTTGGTGATTTCGGCGTGGGCGGGTATGCCGGTGAGCCATCGGTCGAGTGGCAGCCGCAGGCGGAGCTGGTTGGTGGCGGCGGCGTACGCGGCGGCGCCGAGGAAGCCGAGGAGTACCGGTATCCATCGGCGGCCGGTGACCTCGAATCCGTGGAAGTAGTGCCCGACGAGCCAGCTGCCGAAGAAGAGTGTCAGACCGATGCGGCCGACGATGCGGTTGATCTGGTGGTGGCGGGTGCGGTCGCGGCGGGCGGCGGTGATGATGGCGACGGCGACTGCGGGGTCGGGGTGGGCTTCGCCGTGTTCGGCGAGCCGGAGCGCTTCGGCCCGGGTGGCGGCGGGGAGTGTCGCCCAGGCCTCCGCGTCCGCGGTGGGTGGCATGGGCAGACGGTAGCGGGTCAGCGCAATTCGCGGCGGATGACGAGTTTGAGTCCGGACCAGGTGTCGTCGATCGCGGCGACTTTGACGTCTACCAGGCCGGTGGGTAGGGCGATGTCGCGTACGGCGTCTTCGGTGAGGTCGGTGGGCGCGGCGAGGCCTTTTTTGACGGCGGTTTGTTTGGGCCAGCAGACCCAGAAGGCGGCGTCGGGGGTCATCGCTGTGCGTACGCGTGGGAGTGCTTGGAGCAGTGTGGCGCGGCTGGTGGTGAACAGGAGGATGACGTCGTGGGGGCCGCGCAGGGTGGTGTGGGCGGTGACGCCGAGGTCGAGGGTGAGGCCGGCGGGTTGGTGGAGGACGGCGAGGCGGGTGGTGGGGGTGATGCCGAGTTTGCGGGGCAGGGGAGTGCCGGAGTAGCCGCTCATGGTCGGGGCACCGTGCTTCCCATCATGCCGGTGAAGGTTAAACGAAGTTCCGCCTGATGTTTGTCCAATGTGTCCTGGAACGCCACGCTGGCGCCGGGTCAGACGCTGTCCGGTGTCGGGTTCAACGCCACCTGGGACGACTACACCAACGCGGACCCGCCGAACTTCAGCCTGAACAACCGGCGCTGCTCACGGGTCTGACCCGGACTGCCTGGACGCCGCGCGGGGCACGGCCCGCGCGGCGCCTCCGGCTCACACCGTCAAGATCAATTTCCCGGTGGTACGCCGTCCTTCGAGATCTTCGTGGGCACGTCGGGCCTCCGCGAGCGGGTACCGCTGCGACACCTGGATCCGCAGCTGCCCGCCGGCGATCCAGCCGAACAGGTCGTGCGCCCGGCCCAGCAGCTCGTCACGGTCGGCGACGTAATGGCCCAGCGTCGGCCGGGTGACGAACAGGGAGCCGAGACCGGACAGCCGCTGCAGGTCGAACGGCGGCACCGGGCCGCTGGCCGCCCCGAACAGGGCGATCAACGCCCGGGGGCGTACGCATTGCAGGTCGCCCTCGAACGTGGACGCACCGACCCCGTCGTAGACGACGTCCACCCCCCGGCCACCGGTCAGCTCCTTGACCTGCTCGGGGAACGGCGTGCGGTCATAGCGGATCACCTCGTCCGCGCCGGCCTCCCGGGCGAGTTTCTCCTTCTCCTCGGTGGACACCGTGCCGATGACCCGCCCACCCCGCAGCTTGATCAACTGGGTCAGCAGCAGGCCCATGCCACCGGCGGCGGCGTGCACCAGCACCTGGTCGCCTTCGCGGACCGCGTACGTGGACCGGGTCAGGTAGTGCGCGGTCAGGCCCTGCAGCATCGCCGCGGCGGCCAGATCGAAGTCCACCCCGGACGGCACGTGGACCAGCGCCCGCTCGGGCACCACGGCCAGTTCGGCGTAGCTGCCGGGCACCGAGCACCAGGCGACCCGGTCGCCGACGGCCACCTGGGTCACCCCGTCGCCGACCTCGACCACGACGCCGGCCCCTTCCGACCCGGGCACCAGCGGCAACGGCAGCGGATAGCGGCCTTCCCGGTGGTAGACGTCGATGAAGTTCACCCCGGACGCGGCCACCTTGACCAGCGCCTGCCCGGGGCCTGGCCGGGGGTCGGGCCGTTCGGCGTAGGTCAGGACCTCGGGACCGCCGGTGGCGTCGACGACAATCGCATGCATGCCCTCACCCTAGTGCGGGCGGCGGTCGCCGGTCCCGGGTCAGGCCAGCCCGGGCAGATACGGCGGCAGCGCGGCCCCCGGCGCGAGCCGCTGATACTGCGGCGAGTCGACGAACCGGGCCAGCACATATCCCGACGCCAAGGTGAACGCCCGCCCGGACAGGATCTCGTCACCGGGCAGGAACACCTTGTGCACCCGGGTCGGCTCAGGCAGCTCACCGGCGGGGGAGATCTCGACGACCTGCGCCACATCCTCCGGCGTGGCCGGCGTGCGCCCGCAGAACGCGACGGTCAGCACCGGATGGCCGGGGGCGAACCCGGACCAGAACAGCTCCAGATCACCGTCGACCGGCACATGCGCGACCTGCCCGGCGACCCGTACGCCCGCCGAGGCCGGGCTCTCCCCGGCCTCGACGCGCGCGTGCGGCAGACTCCACCGGTTGGGCCGGTCGGATGCCTGGTCGTCGTGCAGGTGCACGAGGATGCGGCCCTGGAAGTCGACCAGCGCCACCAGCGCGATGCGGGCTGTCATAGGTCCAGTCTGCCTCCCCGGATCAAGCCGCGCCGCCCCTGCCGTGTGGTCAGCCCATCCGGTCTCATCGGCTCAGCATCTTGTCGGGGTCGGGGCTGATCTTGCTCAGCGGGCCGGTCAGCCCATCCAGTTCATTTTGTCGGGGTCGGGGCCGATCCGGCCGTTCGCGTCGAGGCCGTCGATCGCGGCCATGTCGGCCGCGGACAGCTCGAAGCCGAACACGTCGAGGTTCTCGGCGATCCGTGCGGGCGTCACCGACTTGGGGATGACGATGTTGCCCAGTTGCAGGTGCCAGCGCAGCACCACCTGGGCCGGCGTACGCCCGAGCGCGTCGGCGATCTTGGCCAGCGCCGGGTCGTCGAGCAGCCCCTTGCCCTGCCCGAGGGGGCTCCACGCCTCGGTTTCGATGCCGTGCTCGGTGTGGTACGCCCGCAGCGCCGCCTGGTTGAACCGCGGATGCAGCTCGACCTGGTTCACGGCCGGGACGACACCGCTGTCGTCGATGATCCGCGTGAGGTTCGCCTGGGTGAAGTTGGAGACCCCGATCGCCCGTACGCGCTTGGCCTCGTACAGCTCGACCAGGGCACGCCACGCCTCGGCGTACTTGTCCTGGCGGGGCACCGGCCAGTGGATCAGGTAGAGGTCCAGATAGTCCAGGCCGAGCTTGCGCAGGCTGGTATCGAACGCCCGCAGCACCTTGTCGTGGTCGTGCTCGTCGTTCCACAGTTTCGTGGTGATGAACAGTTCGTCGCGCGGGATCCCGGACTCGGCGATCGCCCGGCCCACACCTTCCTCGTTGAAGTACAGCTTGGCGGTGTCGACGCTGCGGTAGCCGGCCCGCAGCGCGGTGGCGACCGCGTCGTGCGCCTGGTCGTCCGGGACCTGCCAGACGCCGAAACCGAGCTGCGGCATGACGACGCCGTTGTTCAACGTGACTGTCTGCATGCCCCCGATGATTCCACTTGCCAAGCATCGGCAACCGGACAACGCTGCGGAGTGTGACGCTCATCCGCGCGTACGCCGCCGGCACCGACGCCGAAGCCGTGGCCGGGCTGGTCGGCGAGATCTGGCAACGGCCGGTGCCCACGCAGGACATCCTCGAACAGGACCGGACCGCACCGGCCGGGCGGATCGCCGCGTACCTGGTCGCCGAAGCCGGCGGCGTCGTCGCGTACGGCAACGCGATCCGCGAACCGGCCAACCCGGACGGCCTGTTCCAGGTCGACGTCGTGGTGACCGCCGCCCACCGCCGCCACGGCATCGGCTCCCAGCTGCTGGCCGGGGTCGAGCGGTTCGCCGTCGAGCACGGCGCGACCCGGCTCGGCGGGGTCGTCCCCGGTGTCGCCGAGGACGCCGGCACGGCCTTCGCGACCGTCACGGATACGCGATAGTGCGTCGTGCGTACCACTCGTATCTGAACGTGGCCGACGTGGACCCGCGGCTGCTCGACCAGCCCGACCCGCCGGGTGTCCTGGTGACCACCCTGGCCGCGCTGGGCGACGACGAGCCGGCCCGGCGCACGCTGTGGGACGTGCATGAGCGGACCGTGCCGGACATGCCGGGATCGCGCACCGCGGTCCGGCGGCCGTACGCGGGGTTCGAGCATGCGGTGTTGAGCCGGCGGTCGTTCCGCGCGGACGGGGCGTTCCTCGCGTTCGCCGGCGGCGAGGCGGTGGGACTGGCGATCGTGTCGTCCCAGCCGGAGGCCGGCACGATGAACCACAACTTCACCGGCGTGCTGCCGCAGTGGCGCGGCCGGGGCGTCGCGTCAGCGCTGAAACGCGCCACGATCCGGTACGCCCGCGACCTGGGCGTGGCGACCCTGCGCGCGGGCAACGACGCGGAGAACGCGCCGATGCTGGCGATCAACGCCCGATACGGCTACCAGCGCCGCGGCGGCCACCTGCGCATCGAGAAGACCCTCTAGCCCGCGTCGGGTCAGCGAGCCGGGTCGGGCACGGCCGGCAGGGCGCCGGCGGGGTCGGGGAGGACCGCGTCGAGCAGGCCGGGGAAGCGTTCGGCGACCTCGCCGGCGCGCAGCCGGACGAACTTGCTGGTGCCTTCGCGGCGGGTGGTGGTCAGGCCGGCCTCGCGGAGCACCTTCAGGTGGTGTGAGCGGGTGGCCTTGGGCATGTCCGGGAACAGGTGGCCGCACGCGTACTCGTGGCCGCCGGACAAGGCCTGCACGATCTGCAGGCGCACCGGGTCGGACAGGGCGAACAGCACGGCGGTGACCGGCACCTCGGTCAGGGCCGGCTCGTCGGGGTGCACGGCGGAAGTCACGTGATCGTCCTCACCACGTCGATGGTTCGACTTTTCTCGAACAAGATCCTAGGCTCAGCTTGTTCGGTTCTTCTCGAACAATACCTGGCTTGGAAGGGGAACCGCCATGGGCCGCGCCGCCGCCCTCACCTCCGTACTCATCTGGGGCGTCCAGTTCAGCGTGCTCGCCGCCGCGCTGCGGCAGCTGGACGCGTACCACTTCAGCAGCCTGCGGTTCGTCCTCGGGGCGCTGGTCATCGCCATCGTCCTGGTGTGGCGGGAAGGCCGCGCCGCGCTGCGCTTCGACGGGCGGCTGCTCGCCGCCACCGGTTACGGCGCGGCCGGGTTCGCCGCGTTCAGCATCCTGCTCATCGTCGCGCTCGGCTACACGTCCCCGCAGAACGTGGCCCTGGTGGCGGCCACCTCGCCGATCCTCACCCAGTTGCTGCGCTGGGCATTGGACGGCGTACGCCCGCACCCGGCGATCCTCGCCCTGGCCGTGGTCGCCCTCTTCGGGCTGGCCCTGGTCATCACGAAGGGACACCTCGCCGGGTTCGGTGCGTTCGGCTTCGGCGACCTGATGGCGCTGGGCGCCGCGCTCGGCTGGTCGATCTTCACCTACGGCGCGGGCAAGTTCCCCAGCTGGAGCCCGCTGCGCTACACCACCCTGACGATGATCGGCGGCGCGGCGGTGACCCTCGCCGTGACCGTGCTGGCCGACGTCACCGGCCTGGCGCACCTGCCCACCCTGACCGCGGTGTGGGCGGTCACCCCGCACCTGGTGTACGTGGCCGTGATCGGCTCGGTCGTCGCCGCCCTGGTCTGGACGGTCGCCGTCCGCTCGCTGGGCGCCACGACGGCGGTGCTGTTCATGAACCTGGTCCCGATCATCGCGCTGCTCGTGGCGGTGACCACCGGCGCGCGGCTGGGCGGGGTGGAACTGCTGGGCGCGGCCGTCACCGTCGCCGCCCTGCTCGGCGCGGCCGCCGTCCACCGGCGGGCGACCGCTCCGGCCCGCGCCGCGGCCCAGCAGATCCCGGTACGCTCCGAAGCATGATCACCCCAGGTTTGTCCTTCGGCTCGGCCGCCCGGCTCTACGACACGATCCGGCCCACCTACCCGCTGACGGCGATCACCTGGGCGCTCGGCGCTCCCGGCGATCGGCCGTCACGGGTGCTGGACCTGGGGGCGGGCACCGGGCTGTTGTCCGCCGCGCTGCGAGCGGCCGGGCACGAGGTGGTGGCCGTCGAGCCGGACGACCAGATGCGGGCGGTGGCCGCCACCCGGCTGCCGGAGACCGAGGTGCTCGCCGGGTCCGCCGAGGACATCCCGCAGCCGGACGCCTCCGTCGACGCGGTCCTCGTCGGGCAGGCGTACCACTGGTTCACGCCCGAGCGGGCGCTGCCGGAGATCCGCCGAGTGCTCCGCGACGAAGGGGTGTTCGCTCCGATGTGGAACATCCGTGACGACCGTACGCCGTGGGTGGCGGCGTTCTCCGGGATCGTCGGCCACGAAGGCTGGGGCCTGGTCGACGGCTGGCAGTACGGCCCGGTCGAACCCTGGTTCACCGACCTCGAACTGGGCATGTTCGAACACACCGTGGCGATCCCACCGGCGGCGCTGGTCGACCTTGCCCGGTCCCGCTCCTACTACCTGACCGCCGACGCCGGCGAACAGGCCCGGCTGACGCAGGAACTGACCACGTTGGCGGGTACGCACCCGGACCTGGCCGGGCGGGACGCCGTCGACATGCCGTACCGGACGTGCGTGTACCGGATGCGCCCCGCCTGACGGTCCGTTCACCGGCGACGGGCTGCCCCGATCGGCTGGCGGCGGGACTTCCGGAGGCTCAGCTACGTATCCGGACCGGCGATACGTCGCTCCGCCTCCGGAAGTCGGAAGATCACGCCCCCGGCGGCCCACGCGGCGGCGGCTCGCCGATAAGGCGGTTCGATTCGAACGGCTGGGCGGGACGGGCGGCCGCTCCACGCCGGTGCCGGTGGCGCCGGGCCCAGCGAGCGGTCGCTCGTCTGACTCGGGCTAGCGCTCCGCCCGGGCGAAGGGTTGCTCAGCTGCCGCTCCGCCCGGCGATCAGCTGGCGAGAGTGAGTACTTCGGCGCCGGGTAGTTCGGCGAGGAGCTTGCCGGGCACGAGGAGCTTGCCGCGACGCCGGCCACTGCCGATGACGACCCACGGCGTACTCGCGACGGCGGCGTCGACCAGCAGCGGCCAGGTTGCGGGCAGGCCGATCGGGGTGATGCCGCCGTACTCCATCCCGGTCTGCGCCACCGCGTCGTCCATCGGCGCGAACGACGCCTTGCGCGCGTCGAGCCGTTTGCGGATCACCCCGTTGACGTCGGCCCGGGTGCTGGCCAGCACGACGCACGCCGCCACCGTGGTGTTCTCACCACGCCGTCCGGCCACCACGACGCAGTTCGCCGACTGCTCCGGCGGCACCGCGTACACCTCGCCGAAGACGGCGGTGTCGGCGTTGGCCGGGTCGGTGTCGACCACCAGCACCGACGCGGCGTGCTCCCAGCCGGACAGGGCGGCGGCCACCGGCGGGGCGAGCAGATCGGGGCGCTCGGCCGCGGGCCAGGCCGCGTCGAATCGGCCGATGGGCGTGTCAGTCATCCCGCCAGCATACGAACGACGGCCCGCCCCGCTTCGCTCACACACCCGCCCGCCAACCCTTCGCCACCGTGCGGCGGCCCGGGCCGTTTGATGCGGCGACCCGGGCCGTTGATCATGGGGTTTCCGGTGTCGACACACCGCCGACACCACCGTTAACTCCATGATCAACGGGAGGGGGAGGGGTGGGGGGCGCGTAGGCTGGCGGCCGATGGCGACCTGTCTGTTCTGCGAGATCGCCGCCGGTCGGCAACCGGCGGCCGTGGTGTACGCCGACGAGCTGGTGACGGCGTTCCTCGACGTCCGCCCGTTGTTCCCCGGGCACGTGCTGGTGGTGCCGAAGGAGCACATCGCGGTGCTGGCCGATCTGCCCGCGCCCGCCGTCGGCCCGTACTTCGAACAGGTGCAGCGGATCGCGGTCGCGGTGCAGTCGGCGATGGGCGCGCAGGGCAGCTTCGTGGCGGTCAACAACGTGGTCTCCCAGAGCGTTCCGCATCTGCACACCCATGTCGTGCCGCGTACCAAGGGCGACGGGTTGCGCGGGTTCTTCTGGCCGCGCACCAAGTACGCCTCGCCGCAGGAGGCCGACGACGTCGCGGCCAAAATCCGCGCGGCCCTCTAAGCGGGGCATCTCAAGAGAGTCGCCGCTAGGACGGCTCGGGAGCGTTGCGGTAGACGGTCGAGCTGCGGCGTACGGTCATCCCGGCGCGTTCGTAGACGCCGAGCGCCCCCGTGTCGGAGTGCGTCCACACGACGCAGGACCGCCGCCCGGCCGCGTGGTACGCGGCGAAGCAGGCCCGCAGCAGCGCCTGGGCCAACCCCCGGCCCCGATGGTCGGCGCGGACGGCGAGCCGTTCGATGTAGCCGTCGGCGATGCCGGGCAGGTCCAGCGCGAGCAGTACGCCGACCAGCTGCCCGCCGTCGGTGGCGATGACCGACCGCGCCGGGTCGAACGCGTCCCGGCCGACGGTCAGCATCGCCCATTCCTCGTAGGACTTGCGCCGCTGCTGCCATTCGTCGAAGGCGTCTTCGAGCACCACGTACGCGTCCTGCTCGTCGCCGGGCTGGAACGGTCGCAAGGTGATCCCGCCGGGGGCGTCCACCACTGGCGGCTCGTCGAACGCGATCGCGAGCTGCCAGGAGGTCACCATGGGCGTCCAGCCGTGCGAGCGCAGCAACCCGGTGGCGGCGTGGTCGCCGTCGGGGACGGTCTGGCTGATCACGGCCGAGCCCGCGCGGTGTTCGATCCAGTTCAGCAGCCCTGTCCCGATGCCCCGGCCGCGATGTGCGGGGTGGACGTCGGCGTCGCTGCGGCGGTTCATCCACGCCCAGGCGGCGACCGTGCCGTCCGGGGCGGTCACCAGCACCGTGTCGGTGGCCGGGTCGAGCCCGGGCCGGCCCAGCACCGCCCGGATCTCGTCGGCGTCGCTTTCGGCGTACCCGTGCAGTCGCTGATCGCAGGTCTGGACCAGCGCGTGCAGCGCGCTGACGTCGGCGGTCTGGACGGGACGGGCGGTGTAGCCGGCCGGAAGGACAAGATCAGTCACCGGCCGAGTCTAGGCGGCCGTCAGCCGGGTGAGGCGGCCGCGACCCGCAACCAGAAGTCCACGTCGGACGGGCCGTGGTGGCGGATCGCCCAGTCGACGAGCCGCAGGCTCATGTGCGCCCAGTACGCCCGCAGCCGGTCCGGGGCGAGCCCGGCCAGCCGTTCGTCGAGCACGGGCAGCAGCGCCGGGTTGCGCAACGCCACATCGAAACGCAGTGTCACCAGGTCCAGCGCACGGTCGCCGCGCCCGGCGCCGTCCCAGTCCACGACGCCGGTGAGCGTCCCGTCGCCGAACAACGTGTTACCGGGATGGAAATCGAGGTGCACCAGGTCGTCGCCGTCGGCTACGTCGCGGTCCTCCCCAGCCTCGCGTACGCGGCGCAGCAGCGCCTGGGTCCGCCCGTCGTAGGCCGCGAGGGTTTCGTGGACGCAGAACCCGGGACCGCTGCGCCGCAGGAACAACTCCAGCGGTGCGTCCTCACTCCCGGCTCGAGCGTTCAGGCCGGCAGTGCCGCTGTGGGCCGGCCTTCCGTCCTCACTCCCGGCTCGAGCGTTCAGGCCGGCAGTGCCGCTGTGGGCCGGCCTTCCGTCCTCACTCCCGGCTCGAGCGTTCAGGCCGGCCGGTAGCAGCCCGGCGAACCGGTCGTGGACGGCGAGCAGCTGCCCGAGCACGTCAGCGTCCAACCTCGCCGGTGGCATGCCGGGCAGCAGCTCCTGCACGACGTATGGGCCAGCGCACAGCAGATAGCCGGGGGCGAGGATCCCGGCGGCTCGGGCGACCGCGATCAGCGGGGCGGCGGCGGCCCGGCCGCTGGTCAGCACCGACCGGGTGCCGTCGGGCCACCGCACATACGCCGCACCGACCTCGCCGCCCGCACACGGGCCGTCGTAGCGCAGCCGGACGCCGGTGCGTTCGGCGATCACGTCGATCGCCGCGTACGGGTCGAGGCGGGGCACCGGGTCGGTCACGGCGCGAAGCCTAACGCTAGGCCCGGCGGCGGGTGAAGCGGATAATCCGGGCATGGACCTCAGCGCGTTCTACGGCGTCGTGTCGGGCATCAACTTCACGCTGCTCGGCCTGTGGTGGGTGGCGGTCCGGGAGCGGCCCGAGGTCGGCGTCGGCACGGCCGCCGGGCGGCGGATGGCGTACCTGGTCGCGTTGCAGTTCCTGATCCCGGGCACGATGGCGTTGCTGTCACAGGTCGCGCCGGGCGAACCGGGGCTGTGGCGGGCGTCGTTCACGATCGCCGGGCTGGCCGGCGCGTACGGCAGCGTGCTGCTGGGCCGGTCGCTGACCCGGGTCCCCGGCCAGGGGTTGGTGGCCGGGCTGATCCGGTGGGGCTCGGGCCTGCTGTATCTGGCGGTCGCGGTGCTCGCCGCGATACCGGGGCTGACCTCCGGCTGGACGCTGTCGCCGTTGCAGGTCGAGGCGGTGCTGCTGTGCCTGCTGGTGTTCCTCGGCGTGCACGCCGCCTGGGTCGTGGCGATGGTCCCCAAGGAAACATGAGCGACTTGCGGTAGGCTCCGCCGCCGTGAGCCTCACCGATCTCTGGGACCGTTTCACCGCCATCCAGCCGCCCCCGGCGTCCGGCCTGATCCTGGCGACCGCGGTCGCGGCGCTCGCGGCGGTGCTGATCCCCGCGGTGTGGCGGCTGGCCCGGAACCTGATCACGATCACCCACGAAGGCGGGCACGCGCTCGTCGCGGTGCTGACCGGCCGGCAGCTGCGCGGCATCCGGCTGCACTCGGACACCTCCGGGCTGACCCTGGCCCGCGGCAAGCCCCGGGGTCTCGGGATGATCCTCACCTTGTCGGCCGGCTACCTGATGCCGTCGCTGCTGGGCCTGGCGGCCGCCGCGGTGCTCGCGACCGGCCGGGTCACGCTGTTGCTGTGGACGGCACTGATCCTGCTGTTCCTGGTGCTGCTGGTCATCCGCAACTGGTTCGGGCTGCTGTCGGTGACCGTCACCGGCGCGGTCGTGTTCGCGGTGTCCTACTACGCCGCCGAGCAGACCCAGGCGGCGATCACCTATGTGGCGGTGTGGTTCCTGCTGATCGGCGGCGTGAAACCGGTGCTGGAACTGCGGGGCCGCCGCCGTCGCGGTGGCACCGGCTCGGACCCCGACCAGCTGGCCCGCATCACCGGCGTGCCGGCCGGGCTGTGGATCGCCGTGTTCACGCTGGCGAACCTCGCCTGCCTCGCCTACGGCGGTTATCTTCTCGTACAAGACCGGGTTATGTAGACGCCGGGTTTCGATTACCGTACGCGGGGTGATGATCCCCTTCACCTACGCCTTCGACGGCTACTGCGGATGGTGCTACGGGTTCGCCCCCGCGCTGCACAAGTTCGCGCACGACAACGCCGACCGCGTCCGCGTCCGCGTACTGTCGGCCGGCATGCGCGTCGGCGACCGCATCAAGCCGTTCAACGCCTTGCGTTTCACCACCACCTCCAACGAGAAGGTGACCGAGGCGCTCGGCGCCGTCTTCGGCCCCGGCTACCGCGCGCTGGTCGAAGAGGGAAGCTTCGCGATGGACTCGCACGGTCCCGCGTACGGGCTGATCGCGCTCAGCCTCCAGGACCCCGACCGGGCCCTGGAGTTCGCCGGCGCGATGCAGTCCGCGTTCTTCCTGGACGGCTCCTCGCTGTCCGACCCCGACACCTACCGCGCGCTCGCCGACCGGTTCGGCCTGGACCCAGAGCAGGCGGCCGCCGCGTTCGCCAGCCCCGAGGTCCAGGAACGTGCCCTGCGTGAGATGCGAGAGGTACGCGAACTCGGCGTGCCCGGCTATCCGACGCTGCTGATCCACCTGCCCGGCCAGACCCCGCAGATCTTCGGCGCCGAGGAGATGACCGGCGACGAGCTGACCGCCGAGCTCAACAAGACCCTGGCCGAGCACAACCTGGCCTGATACTGGACAGGTGACCGATCCGCTGCTCACCACGGCGTACGCCGCCTACGGGTGGGGCCCGCAGGTCACCGTCACACCCGGACCCCGGGGCGCGCTCGGCCGGATCTGGCGGGTACGCGCCCCGGCCGGGCAGTACGCCCTCAAGCACTCGTTCGACACGCCGCCCGACGGCCGCCTCGCGGCCGAACTGGACCTGACCCGGCGAGCGGCCGACGCCGGCGTACGCGTACCGGCGACCCACCCCGCCGCCGACGGGCGGCTGCTGGTGCCCGCCCCGGGCGGTGGGGTCCTGCGGCTCTACGACTGGGTGGACCTGCATCCGATCGACCCCGACGCGCCCAGTACGCCGCGACGCCTGGGGGAGTTGCTGGCCCGGCTGCACTCGTGCGCCCCGCCCGCCGCAGGCGAGGAACCGTGGTACCACCAGGCTCCGGACGCGGCCGAGTTCACGCTGCTCGGCTTCACGGCGTTCGGCGGGCAGCCCTGGTCGGACCGGCTGGCCCGGCTCGCCGAAGACCTGCCGCAGTTGACCGGCGCGCTGACCCCACCCGATCCCGCGGCGCTGCGGCTGTGCCATCGCGACCTGCACCCGGAGAACGTCCAAACCGGACCGGACGGCGACCTGGTGGTGCTCGACTGGGACCAGCTCGGCCCGGCCGAACCCGCCCGCGAGCTGATCCAGACCCTGTACGCCTGGTTCACCACCGACTCGGACACCACCGACGCGGAGACGACCGGCTCGGATGCCGCCGACTCGGATGCCGCCGCCGAGGATCGGATGCTCGCCTGTTACGCGGCCTATGTGGACGCCGGGGGACCGGGCCGGATCCGCGGACCCGCCGACTACACGATGCTGCTCGCCGACCGGCTCAACTTCCTGCTGCACCAGGCCCGCATCGCCGCCGCCCCGGGTACGGCCGACGACGACCGAGCCTGGGCCGAACAGGAGATCGACGAGACGTTGCGGCTGTTGCCGACGCCGCGGCAGCTGTCCGTCACCGTCGCGCGTATCGCGCGAACGCCTCCCGCAGCACCCGGGTCACCTCCGGATGACCCGAACCGTGCTCGGCCGGCCCGACGATGACCAGCTCCGCGTCGGTCCAGCGCTGCGCCAGCCGGTACGCGATATCCGGCGGCCCGCTCACATCCGCACGCCCGGTCACCAGTACACCCGGAATCCCGTTCAGCTTCACCGCGTCGGCCAGCAGCTGACCGTCGGGCAGGAAGCCGGCGTTCGCCCAGTAGTGCGTGACGAGCCGGGCGAACTGCAGCCGGAACCTCGGGTCGGCGTACCGGGGATCGGGCGACGGTTCGGACAGGACCGCGACATGCGTGTCCTCCCATCGACACCACTCTTCGGCGGCCGCCGCCCGCACCTGCGGATCGGGATCGCTCAGCAGCCGGGCGTACGCCGCCGCCAGGTTCCCGTGGCGGTCGGCGGCCGGCACGTGCCCGGCGAACCGGTCCCACTCGGCCGGGAAGATCCGCCCCATCTGCCGGGTCACCCAGTCGACCTCGGCCGCCGTCGTCGTCACCACGCTGAACAGCACCAGCTCCGACACGCTCGCCGGATGCGCCTCGGCGTACGCCAACCCCAGCGTCGATCCCCACGAACCGCCGTAGACCAGCCACCTGGCGATGCCCAGATGCTCCCGCAGCCGCTCGATGTCGGCGATCAGCTGCGCCGTCGTATTGGTCTCCAGGGAGGTGTCGTGGTCGGCCACGTTCGGTGTGCTGCGCCCGCAGCCGCGCTGATCGAACAACACCACGCGGTACTGCGTCAGGTCGAAGTCGCGGGCCCAGAAGGGACCGGCGCCCGAGCCGGGCCCGCCGTGCAGGCACACCGCGGGCTTGCCGTCGGGGTCGCCGAGCACCTCCCAGTAGAGCTGGTTGCCGTCGCCGACGTCGAGCATCCCCATGTGCGTCCCCTCCCATAATCTAACAGCACTGTTATATCATGGCGACGTTTTCCTAGATATGTTAGGTTCAAACCTAGAGCTGTTAGGGAGACGTCATGAGCCTGCACCACCACATCCAGACCTACCTCGACCACCTCATCACCACCGGCCGCGAAACCGGCCTCCAAGTCACCGCCTACCACCACGGCGAACTCATCCTCGACGCCGTCGCCGGACACGCCGACCAACAGGGGAGAGCCGTCACCCCCGACACCCCCTTCTTCGCCTTCTCCATCGGCAAAGGACTCACCGGCGCCGCCATCCACCACCTAGCCGACCACGGCCACCTCGACGACGACCTCCACCTCGCCGACGTCTGGCCCGAATTCGCCCAGCACGGCAAAGACGCCATCACCCTCCGCCACGTCCTCACCCACAGCGCCGGACTACCCACCCTGCCCGCCGACACCACACCCGACGACCTCACCGACTGGCACCACATGTGCCACCTACTCGCCGACGCCCACCCCACCTGGGAACCCGGCACCCGCCACGGCTACCACGCCTGGACCTACAGCTGGCTGACCGGCGAAACCGTCCGCCGCGCCACCGGACGCACCCTCAGCCAAATCCTCGACGAAGACATCGCCACACCCCTGGGCGTACGCGGCGAACTGCACTTCGGCGTACCCGACAGCGACCAACCCCGCCTCGCCGTCCTCGAAGACCACGGCTGGGCCGACGCCTTCACCCACCTCAGCCAATACGCACCCAACGTCGCCGCCGCCTCGCCACCCGGCGTACGCCCCGACGCCACACTCGGCAACAACCCAGCCATCCTGCGCGCCGACATCCCCGCCGTCGGCACCGTCACCGCCCGAGCCGCCGCCCGCCTCTACAGCGCCCTGCTCACCGGCGAACTCATCACACCCGACCGACTCAAGACCGCCACCACCACCGCCGTACACGGCACCGACTGGACCTTCGGCGGCCCCAGCGCCTTCACCCTCGGCTTCGGCGTCATCGACGACACCTGGATCGGCTACGACGGCAGCGGCGGCAGCATCGCCGCCATGGCCCCCGCCCACGGCCTCGCCCTCGCCGCCACCAAGAACGCCCTGTCCTACACCGACGACGACCCCATGGACACCATCCGCCGCATGGTCCTCGACGCCGTCACCCGCTGACCGTCACACCAGCCCATCACTCCGGCAGCGCGCGCCGGTAGTGCATGGCGACCGCACCATTGCGCAGCGGCTTCGCCGAGACCAGCTCGAGCCGTCGCGTACTGGGCAGCCCACTCTCATACAGGGTCGGGCCATGGCCCGCGATCCTGGGGTGCACAAGGAACTTGTACTCGTCGACCAGATCCAGCCGATCCAGCTCGGCCGCGAGCCTGCCGCTACCGAGCAGCACCCCGGCCGGCGTCGCGTCCTTGAGCATCTGCACACCCGCACGCAGGTCGCCGGCGATGCGGTGACTGTTGGCCCACGGGAAGTCCTCACGTGTCGACGACACCACGTACTTCGGCTTGGCCTCCAGCTTGACCGCCCACTCGCGCATCGCCGGCGGCGCCTGCTCGTCGCCCCGCGCGACCGCAGGCCAGTAGCCTTCCATCAGCTCGTAGGTGACACGGCCCCACAGCATCGCCCCACCCTCATCCAAGAGGCGGGTGAAGTAGGCGTGCGTCTCGTCGTCCGCGACTCCCTCCTGGTGGTCGACGCAGCCGTCCAGGGTGACGTTGATGCTGAACGTCAAAAGTCCCATGCGGCGAGTCTAAGCCACATCGAACGCCGCTCATCGGCATCGCGGTCACCGCGCCGCCCCGACGAACTCGTCCACGACGGACCACGCGACCCGCGCCGAAGCATCGGCGGGGGAGACCGCCATGAACTCCGCCACCGCCGCCCCCACCACCTCACGCTCCGCGGCCAACCCCCGCAACGCGCCCAGCAACTGAGCCTCCGACAACCCACCCGGCGCAGGGAAACCCACCGACCCGAACACCGACGGATCCAACACATCCAGATCCACATGGACATAGACCCGCCGAGAACCCACCGCCGCCAGCACATCCTCCGGCGCGACCACCGCAATGCCAGACCGCGCCACGAACTCCACCTCACCCGGATCCAGGTCCCGCGCACCCACCAGCACCACCTGATCCGGCCGCAACGGACGCCCCGGCACCAACCCCGGCGGCCCCTCACCCAACAACGTCCGCAACACCATCCCGTGGAACGCCCCCGACGGCGACGACTCCGGAGTGTTCAAGTCCGCGTGCGCGTCGAACCACACCACCACCAGATCGTCGAACCGCGCCGACGCCGCCGACACAGGGGAGAGGTCCACCGAACAATCCCCACCCACCGTCACCACGAACCGGCCACCCAGCTCCGCGACCGCCCGCGCCGTCCGTGCAGCCACCTGCTCCACAGCAGACCAGACTGGTACGCCGTCCGGCACCTCTACGAACGTATGTTCCACCGCAGGATAGTGGCCGGCGATCAACCCGGCACCGACCGCCAACCGGCGCGCGTCCGAACGTGCCGAACCCTGCCACTGCGGGATCACCAGCAGCGCCGGCGTCTTCGTCACGTTGTCTGCCGGATGGGTCGTGTCTGCTGGACGGTCGGCGAGGAATCTTCCTAGGACGTCCGCGTCCAGGTGGACGAAGGCCCGACCGTCCCAGATGGACTCTCGTTCGGCGAACACCAACGCCACACCCTCACCGAGGATCAAGTCGTCCGCCGACGCCGACGTCGCGACGGTGTAGACGAACCGCTCCAGGCGGCGTTCCGGCACGACCTCATGCGCGAAGAACTCCAGCGGCTGCTCCGGCCGTAGCCCGGTCTCCTCGAGCAGCTCTCGGCGGGCCGCCTCCTCGGGCGACTCGCCCGCCTCGACATGACCGCCCGGCAGCCCCCACAGATCTGGGAAGTTCGCCGCGTCGGGCGCCCTCAGTTGCAGGAGAACCCGGCCGGCCGGGTCGACGACGATCACGACGGCGATCTGGATCATGGGCAGACCCTACAGCGACCCCCAGACAATCCCAGACGGAGCTTTTGGGCGTATTTGACCCTAGGCCTACCCCTACCTCGGGGGATTTCGGCGCTCTACGGCCATCTGAGGGCGTTTTCGCAGGTCAGAGGGCATATTGGAGATCAACATCGGGCTTCGGCGCCTGCGGCGGTCGGCGCGCCCGCCCGGGGCCCGGGTGATCTCCGGTGGAGGGGATACCCATCGGCGACGTGGAAGCTTACGTGGGCGTCCGGAGATCGCTCCGCAGGGAGTGGGAGGTCGCCGGGATCGTGATCTTGAGGCCGAATTATTGGTTCGCGCCCCCACCGGGACGGTCGTCGTCTCGCGCATCATGCGCGCCCATAACGGTCATTATGGGCGGCATAAATCCGAGCGAGATTCCACGTTCGGACCCCTATATCGGATTTCAAAATTACGAATATCGGTAATCCAGTAATTGGTAACCGGGTGGGCTGAAAAGTGTGGGGCGGGTTTTCGCGCGTACGCGGGCGGGTTTCGGCCTTCCCGGCCGGGCCAACATGATCAACTAACGGGTCGCGATAATCGGCCGATGCTGGTTGTGATGTGCGGGCTGCCCGGTTCCGGCAAGAGCACCGTCGCCGTCGAGCTGAGCCGCGTACTGCGAGCCGTCGTCGTCTCGGTGGATCCGATCGAGGCGGCGATGCTGCGAGCAGGGGTGGACTCTGGTCAGCCGACCGGGTTGGCAGCGTACGTGGTGGCGGAGGCGGTCGCACAAGGGGCGCTGGAGTCCGGGCTGCCGGTCGTCGTGGACGCGGTGAACGACGCGGTCGAGGCGCGGGCGCAGTGGGTCGGGCTGGGTACGCGGTCGGCGGCGCCGGTGCGGTTCGTCGAGGTGGTGTGCCGGGATGAGGCGGTTCATCAGGCGCGGTTGGCGGCCCGTGGTCGCCGGTACGCCGAGCTGCCGGAGCCGTCGTGGGATTCGGTGGTACGCCGTCGGGCGGCGTTCGAGCGGTGGCGGGATCAACGGTTGGTGGTGGACGGGGCGCGTCCGGTGGGTGAGGTCGTGGCGGAGCTGGTTGTGGGCCTCTCCCCCACTGCTGATCTTGGTTAGCATGCGGTCGTGAAGGTTGTTCGGGTCGGGGCCGACGAGGTCGGTGGGGTCGTCGACGGGCTGGCCGAGGTGCTGGTGGACTCGGTGGCCGGTGGGGCGTCGATGGGGTTTCTGCTGCCGTTCGGGCTGGTGGATGCGCGTGCGTGGTGGTCGCGGGTGGAGCCTGAGGTGGCGGCTGGGCGTACGGTGCTGTGGGTCGCGCGGGAGTCGTCCGGTGTGGTCGGCACGATTCAGCTGAGGCTGGAGCTGGAGTATCCGAACGGGCGGCATCGGGCGGAGGTCGCGAAGTTCATGGTGGCGTCGTGGGCGCGGGGTCGTGGGATCGGCCGGGCGTTGCTGGGCGCGGTGGAGGCGGCGGCTCCGGGTGTCGGGGTGTCGTTGCTGGTGCTGGACACGGAGACGGATAGTCCGGCGGAGGGTTTGTATCGGTCGGCGGGGTGGACGGAGCTGGGTGTGATGCCGGCGCATTCGGCGGATCCGTGGGGTGTGCTGCGGCCGACGACGTTCTTCTTCAAGCAGCTGGCTGAGCGGGTGGTGGCACGGTGACGCCGCCCGCGCGACGGGGGTACGCGCGGGCGGCGGGTCTGGTTTCCCGGTCGGGGTCGGTGGCAGACCCTGCGGGTTGGGTCAGCCCGCGTTGCCGAAGGCGGTCACCGCGTGGGCTTTGCCGAGTGGGTTGTGGATGGTGACGATCCAGTATTCGCCGGTGGCCGTGAACTGGGCGTTGTAGACCCAGTGCGGGTCCGGGGACAGGGTCAGGGTGTATCCGGCCGGTGGGGCGTCGGCGACGACGGAGTCCACGACGCTCTGCGAGGACAGGGCGAGCATGCGGGGTTTGTTGTGGTTGACGAACGCGTCGAGGAATTCGCGGGCGTACTTCTCGGCGTCGGTGTAGTAGACGGTCGCGTCGAGGCGTACTTCGGTGATGGCGTGGTCGGTGGCGTCGTTGCGGCTGCGGATGATCAGGTCGGAGCCGAGTTTGTTGCGGTAGGTGCAGTAGGTGGAGCCGGCCGCGCCGTCGCAGGTGGCTTTGGTCCAGGTCATGTCGATGTTCGGGGTGCCGAGTTTGGTGACCTGGGTGTAGGCGGCGTCGCTGGTGAGCTTCTTCAGCTTGGTGGTGTCGCAGCCGAGCCAGGCTTTCATGAACTGCAGGCCGACGCCGTCGCCGCCGGTGACGGTGCCGTGCGGGGCGCAGCCGGTCGTTCCGGTCGTGCTGGTGGCCTCGGTGGACGGTTGCGGAGTCGCCTCGGTGCTGGTGGTCGTGGCCGGTCCGACGGTGGTGTTGGCCGAGGGTGCGGCGCCGGGGTCGTCGGCGCCTTGGCAGCCGGCCAGGAGGGCGAGCGCGGTCAGCAGTGTGGCGGCGGTCGCGTACAGACGCATCGAGGGTCTCCGTGGGTGAGGTCGGTTGCTTGAGGTGACCTCACGGTAGGGAGTCGCCGGGTGGCTGGGCATCGGGACGGGTACGGATCTTTGCCGCCGTCCGGTGGGTCCGTACCGTCGTGCGTACCGGCTGGTCTGCCGGGCTGGTGGGGTCGTGGCGGGCCAGGTGGCGGGCTAGGTAGTGGCCGGTGAGGCTGTCGGGTTGGTGGGTGAGGTGGTCGGGGGTGCCGGCGGCGACGAGGGTGCCGCCGGCGATGCCGCCGCCGGGGCCCATGTCGATGACGTGGTCGGCGTTGGCGATCATGTCGAGGTCGTGTTCGATCACCAGGACCGTGGCGCCGTTGGCGGTGAGGCGTTGCAGGACGCCGAGCATGGTGCGGACGTCGAGCGGGTGCAGGCCGACGCTGGGTTCGTCGAAGGCGAAGAGGGTTTCGTGCTGGTCGCGGCCGAGTTCGGCGGCGAGTTTGAGGCGTTGGGCCTCTCCCCCGGACAGTGTGGGGGTGGCTTCGCCGAGGGTCAGGTAGCCCAGGCCCAGGTCTTGGAGGGTCTGGATGCGGGTGCGGGTGGTACGCAGGTCGCCGGTGTGGTCGAGGGCTTCTTCGACGGTGAGTTTGAGTAGTGCGGGCAGGGTCAGGCCGGCGTGCTGGTAGCGGTCGGCGCTGGGTGCGTACCGGGAGCCGTTGCATTCGGGGCAGACGATGTCGACGTCGGGGAGGAATTGCACGTCGAGGGAGATCTCGGCGGTGCCTTGGCAGCGTGGGCAGCGCAGGGAGCCGGTGTTGTAGGAGAAGTCGGCGGCGGTGAGTCCGTCGGCTTTCGCTTCGGGTGTGGCTGCGTACGCGCGGCGTAGTTCGTCGAGGATGCCGCTGTAGGTGGCCACGGTGGAGCGGACGTTGGCGCCGATCGGGGTGCTGTCGACGGTGGCGACTCGGGTGATCGGCCCGGCGTCGACGGTGGCGACGTGTGGTGGGGCGGGTGTGCCGGTGGCGTGGGCGTGCAGGGCGGGGATGAGGCATTCGAGGACGAGGGTGGTCTTGCCGGAGCCGGATACGCCGGTCACCGCGGTGAGGCGGCCGGCGGGGATGCTGACGTCGAGCGCGTGGACGGTGTGCAGTGGCCGGGTGGTGAGCTGGATGCGTCCGAGGTCGAACATCTCCTGCTCGGTGGCCCGCGTACGCACGACGACGGGTTCGCGGCCGCTGAGGAAGGGGCCGATGAGCGAGTCGGGGTCGGTGGCGATGGCGGTGGTGTCGCCGGTGGTGATTATGCGGCCGCCGTGGGGGCCGGAGCCGGGTCCGATTTCGACGAGCCAGTCGGCGTCGCGCAGGATCTGGGTGTCGTGGTCGACGATGATCACGGAGTTGCCGTCGGTCAGCAGGTCTCGCATGATGCCGATGAGCGCGTCCACGTTCGACGGGTGCAGGCCGATCGAGGGTTCGTCGAGGACGTAGAGGACGCCGGTGGTCTGGTTGCGTACGGCTCGGGTGAGCTGGACGCGTTGGCGTTCGCCGGTGGACAGGGTGGAGCTGGCTCGGTCGAGGCTGAGGTAGGACAGCCCGAGGCCGAGGAGCCGGTGGGCGATGTCCTGGAATCGTTCGCCGATGTCGCGGGCCATCCGGGCCAGGTCGGGCGGTTGGGTCTGGATGACGTTCGGGATCCAGGTGTGGAGGTCGCTCAGGGTTTTCGCGGTGGCTTCGGCCAGGTTGATGCCGTCGAGCGTGGTGGATCGGGCCTGTTCGCTCAGCCGGGTGCCGTGGCAGTCGGGGCAGGTCTGGACGCTGAGGAAGCGGTTGACGCGGGCGAGGCCCTTCTCGTTGGTGGCGTTGCGGACTGCCTCTTCGACGGCTTGCCGGGCGTTGCGGTAGGTGAAGTTGAGGTCGAACAGTTTGCCGCTCTTGGAGGAGACCCGGATCTCTCGTTTGACCGGTGGCCCGTGCAGGACGGTCTCGTGTTCGGCCGGGCTGAGGTCGGCGTAGGGGACGTCGGTGCGTACGCCGAGTTCGGCGGCGACTTGGGGCATGACGGTCAGGCCGAACATCGACCAGGGTGCGACCGCGCCTTGGTCGATCGTCTTGGCGGGGTCGGGCACGAGGGTGTCCTCGTCGACTTCGCGTACGGTGCCGGTTCCTTCGCAGCGTGGGCAGGCTCCGTCGGAGTTGAACGCGAACGATTCGGCGCCTGGTGGGGTGAACACCGCGCCGCAGACCGGGCAGGTGAGGTTCAGCCCTTGGGCGACGTCGATGGTGGGCTGCTGCCGGTGGCCGTTCGGGCACAGGTGCGCGCCCAGGCGGGAGAACATCAGGCGCAGGTAGTTGAGCAGTTCGGTGGAGGTGCCGAAGGTGCTGCGGACGGTGGGCGTACCGGGTCGTTGGCGGAGCACCAGGGCGGCCGGGACGTGTTCGACGGAGTCGACGTCGGCTCGGGGTGCCTGGGCCAGTCGCCGGCGCGTGTAGGTCGACAGCGCCTCGAGGTAGCGGCGGGATCCTTCGGCGTACAGGACGCCGAGGGCGAGCGACGACTTGCCTGAGCCGGAGACGCCGGCGATCGCGACGAGTCTGCGCAGGGGAATCGTGACGTCGATGTCGCGCAGGTTATGGACGCGGGCGCCGTGGACCTTGATCGTCTCCGGCGAGGAGTTCGGGTCGATCAGTCCCATTTGGTAACCGTACAGCTACCGAAAGTGATCGAGGGTGGACTAGCGGACCTTGCGGGTGGTCCGGGCGACGATGTCCTCGTATTCGGGGTGCTTGTCGAGCCAGCCGTGGATGAACGGGCAGATCGGCACGACGGTGCGGCCCTTCGCGCGAGCGTCGTCGAGCACGGCGCGGGCGAGCGTGGAGCCGACGCCCTTGCCCTCGTACGCCGGGAGCACCTCCGTGTGGGTGTAGGCGATGATGGCGCCGGTGAGCTGGTAGGTGACGAATCCGGCGAGCTCGTCGCCGTCGTGGGCTTCGAATCGCTCGCGTTCGGGCGCGTCGGTCACGGTGAGTTGCATGGGTTCAGCCTAATTCGGTCGCCGGGCGGTCCGGGGCGGACCTACGCTGCGCGACATGACGGTGCGGTGGACGCAGTTGACGGATCAGGACGCGGCGGCGTGGGCGCTGCTGTGCGCGCGGGCGGAGGAGGTCGACAAGACCGGGGAGCATTACGACGCGGAGGATCTGGCGGAAGAGCTGGCGGATCCGCTGGTGTCGCTGGAGCTGGGGAGCCTCGCCGCGTGGGACGGCGATGTCATGGTCGCGTCGGCGGTGCTGCGGAACCGGGCGACGGCCAACCCGGTGAACCGGGTGTACTTCGACGGTGTGGTGCATCCGCAGTACCGGCGTCAGGGGTTGGGCCGGCGGTTGACGGAGTGGGCGATCGAGACGACGCCGGTGGTGTCGCGGTCGCGGTTCCCGGACGCGCCGATGGAGTTGCACGTGCAGGCGCACGAGGCCAACACGGTGAAGGCCGGGCTGCTGGCGGCGTCGGGGTTCGTGCCGCAGCGGTGGTTCTTCTCGATGCAGCGTTCGCTGTCCGGTGAGCTTCCCGCGCCGGTGTTGCCGGAGGGCGTACGCGTGGAGGGGTTCGACCACGCGCGGCACGATCTGGCGGCGTTGCGCGTACGCAACGAGTCGTTCGCCGACCACTGGGGCAGCTCGCCGCAAGACGAGGAATCGTGGAAGCAGTGGTACACGGGGACACGGGCGTTCGTGCCGGAGCTGTCCTACGTGGCGCTGGCCGGGTCCCCCGGCGCGGACGACGAGATGGTGGCGTTCCTGCTGACGGCGTTCTTCGAGGCCGACGAGGTGGCCACGGGCCGGCGGGAGGCGTGGATCTCGACGATCGGGACGCTGCGTGCGTACCGGCGGCGCGGGCTGGCGTCGGCGTTGATCGCGACCTGCCTGCACGCCGCGGCCGAGCAGGGTTACGACCAGGCGGCGTTGGGCGTGGACGCGGCGAACCCGACCGGCGCGCTGGGCGTGTACGAGGCGGCCGGATTCGCGGTGGACCGCAAGCACGTCGCCTACGTCCGCGAGTTCTAGTCGCGTTGATCGCCCCGTTGGTCGTCGCGGTGGTCGCCCCGTTGATCATGGAGTTTCCGGTGCCGACACACCGGCGACACCACGGTTAACTCCATGATCAACGGGGCGAGGCGGGGGCGAGCGGCGGCGAGCGACGAGCGGGGGCGGCGGCGAGGCGGGGGGCGGCGGGGCGAGCGGAGTGAGGCGGAGGGGCAAGCGGGGTTAGAGCACGTCGGTGAGGGGGACGGTGGGGTCGGCTAGTTTGCGCAGGTCGACCCGCTGGCCTCGGTAGCCGGCGCGGACGAGGTCCTGGATCGGGTCGACGACGTCCCAGACGTTGCCGTTCATCCCGGCCAGGACCCGTTCGCCGGAGATCCAGAAGGCGAGGAACTCCGGTGCGGTCCCGTCGGGTTTCACCGTGAGGTCGCCGCGCACGACGATCCGGTCGTAGCCGTGCAGCGGCACGTAGCCGGAGTACTCCATGCCCAGGTCGTACTGGTCGGAGTAGAAGTACGGCACGGGGTCGTAGGGTTCGTCACGGTCGAGGATGCACTTCGCCGCGGCGGGACCGCCGTTGAGGGCGTTGGCCCAGTGCTCGACGCGGATGCGGGAGCCGACGAGGCGGCTGTTCCAGGCGGCGACGTCGCCGCACGCGAAGATGTCGGGGTCGCTGGTGCGCAGGTGCGAGTCGACGGCGATGCCGTTGTCGAGGTCCAGGCCGCACGCCTCGGCCAGTTCGGTGGCGGGCCGGATGCCGACGCCGACCACGATGAGATCGGCCGGGATCTCGGTGCCGTCGGTGAGGACGACGTCGGTGACCTGCCCGTCGAGGCCGCCGAATTCGCGTACGCCGCTGTCGAGGTGGAACTCGACACCATGCGCCGCGTGCAGGTCACGGTAGAGACCGCCCAGCTCGTCGCCCAAGACCCGGCGCAACGGCAGCGACTCGGTCTCGATCACGGCCACGGTGCAGCCGTGCGACCGCGCCGCCGCGGCCACCTCCAGACCGATCCAGCCCGCCCCGACCACCACGACCTGCGTGCCAGGCTTCAGATCCGCGCGCAACTGGTCGGAGTCCGGGAGGGTACGCAGATAGCGGACCCCGGAGTTCTCACTGCCGGGCACGTCGAGCCGGCGTACGCGGGAGCCGGTCGCGAGCAGGAGCCGGTCGTAGGGCACCGACTGGCCGTCGGCCAGCGCCACGGTGTGGGCGTGCCGGTCGACCGCCACGACCCGGGTGCCCAGCCGCAGGTCGATGTTCTGCTCGGCGTACCAGGGCTGGTCGTGGACCTGCCCACCGTCGCGGGGGTCGTTGCCGAGCAGGTAACCCTTGGACAACGGCGGCCGTTCGTACGGCAGTTCGGTCTCCTCCCCGATCAGCACGACCCGGCCGGTGAACCCTTCGGCGCGCAGCGTCTCGGCGGCTTTGGCACCGGCCAGGGACGCGCCCACGATGACGACGGACTCCATGGGTTCCACTCTCGCACCGTGGGCGACCGGGCGCAGCCAGGACGGGGCGACGCGCCACAATGAGGTGTGCGATTCCGGCCGGTGACCTTCGACAGGCTCGTCGAGGAGGTGGCCGACCGCGTCGCCGCCCTCGATCCCCAGGACGCGCCGTGGCCCCGGGTCGCGATCGACGGCGCTCCCCCGGCCGAACCGCAGACGCTGGCCGACGCGCTGGTGGCGCCGTTGCGCGTACGCGGGCGGCCGGTGCTGCGTGTGCGGGCCGAAGACTTCCTGCGCCCGGCGTCACTGCGGTTCGAGCACGGCCGGACCGATCCGGACGCCTACTACGACGACTGGCTGGACACCGGCGGGCTGCTGCGGGAGGTGCTCGAACCGCTCGATCCGGGCGGAACAGGCCGGGTGCTGCCGTCGCTGTGGAATCCGGTGACCGACCGGGCCACCCGCGCCGAGTATGTGACGATGCCGCCGGGTGGGGTGGTGATCGTCGACGGGGCGCTGCTGCTGGGCCGGTGGCTGCCGTTCGATCTGACCGTCCACCTGCAGCAGTCCCCCGCGGCGTTGGCCCGCCGGACGGCCGACGCCGACCGGTGGCGGCTTCCCGCGTACCAGCGGTATGAGACGGACGTGGAACCGGTGACGGCCGCGGATCTGGTGGTGCGCGTGGAGGATCCGCGGCGCCCGGCGGTGCTGGAGTGAACCGGGGTGTGATCTCCGGAAGGTGGCGCACCTGTCCCGGGCGCCCATGGGTACCTGAGCCTCCGGAGATCACCAACGTTCGGAGATCACCGAGGCGCGCCGAGGTACGCGGGTCAGAGGCGCGACAGTAGTTCCTGGGCCTGTGCCTGTTCCCGGTGATGGCGGCCGGGCCGCGCGGCGACCAGTCGCTTGTAGAGTTCGACGGCTTCGGCGGCGGGCGTGCGGGCGTCGGCTGGGCGGCCGTCGGCGACCAGGGCGGCGCTCAGCGCCCACAACGCGCGGGCCTGCAGGCCGCTGTCGGACGGCGCGAGTTGGGTCGCCTCCTGCGCGGCGGCGACCGCGTCGGCCGGGCGGTCCAGGACGGTGAGCATCTCGGCTGTGGCCGTCAGACTGTCGGCGAGCCAGGACCGGCCCCGGTGCGGGTGACGGGTGGCGGCGGCGCGCGCGAGGGCGAGCGCGTCGCGCAGCGGAGCTTCGGCCAGTGGCGTACGGCCCAGGGTCAGCAGGCATCGGCCGAGGACGGTCAGCGTCGCGCAGTGCTCGAACGAATGCCCGTCGAAGCCCTGGGCGCCGTGCTTGACCGCCTCGTTGACGGCCGCGAGGGCTTCCTCGTCCCGGCCGGCGGCCAGCAGGATCGCCGCGTGGTCGGCCCCGGCCGAGGCGAGCGCGGCCCGGTCGGCGGTACGCAGCAGCGTGGTCGCCTCGGCCGCGGCGGCCAGGGCCTCGGCGGCGCGGCCGATCTCGTGGAAGTGGCGGGCCTCGGCGGCCAGGGCGAGCCCGAGCTGCCGGGCGTACGCGGTGGGGCGGTCCTGGGCGAGGTCGCGCAGCAGCGGCACGATCCGCCCGTCGAGGCGCAGCGCTTCGTCGGCGTGCCCGAGGTCGGCCTCGGCGGCGGCGGTCGCGGTCAGCACGTCGGCCAGCATGGGCCGGTGCCGGACGGGGTCGGCGTCGACGCGTTCGGCCAGCACCGCCTGCGCGGCGGCCAGATGGGCGAGCGCGGCCTCGGCCCGGCCGGCGTTACGCAGGTCGTCGCCGTACGCCACGGCCAGTCCGGCGACCCGGACCCGCAGCGCGGCCGAGGTGGGCGGCGTCCCGGCGGACTTCCACGCGTCCAGGGCCTGCTGTCCGATCTCGACCGCCCGATCGACCTCGGCGGACCGGTCGACCGGGGTCTGCCCGACGACGGTGGTGTCCACAGCGGAGGTCAGCGCCAGCCGGGCGCGCTGATAAAGCTCGGCAGCCGAACGCAACGTACGCCAGCGGCCCCGGCGAACCAGGTGCAGGACGATGCCGAGTACGCCGAGGGCGCACAGCGCCACCCCGGCGACGAGTACCACGCGCGCCACGTATTGCCCTCCCCAGCAGGACGTGTCGGCAGAGTACCCGGACCGTGCCGGGCCCGGCGAGCGCCAGCCACGATCTTGGTGAAAGGCGTCCTAAGTACCCTATTGGGCTATAGGTACTTTCGCACTGAATGTCCGATACTGAGGGAGCGGCCTCGAACCCCTTGGAGGTGACGACAGTGGACGCCATCGGCGGACTCCTCGGCGCCATCGGCGGACTCCTCGGCGCCATCGGCGGACTCCTCGGCGCCATCGGCGCCCTGCTCACCGGCCTGCTCGGAATACTCTTCCCGATCAGCCCACCGAACCTTCCCGTCTCCCCGCCCAGTGTGCCGGGCGTACCCGGCGCGCCCAGCCTCCCCGCGACCCCACCGAGCCTGCCGGTGGATCCGCCCAGCGTCCCGGTCGACCCCGGCGCGCCCAGCGTCCCGGTAGACCCGAGCGTCCCCGTGGACCCGAGCCTGCCGGTGAGTCCCAGCGTCCCGCCGCCGCCCGGCGCGTAACACCCGCCGTCCGCCTTCCGCCCCGCCCTGCCGCGCCCCGCTTACCGCCCCGCCCCGCCCCGCCCGGCGCGGCGGAAGGGAGCAGATCACGGATATGCCTGCGATCTTGGGCCCGGGAAGCATGCAGATCCCTGATCCGCTCCAAAACGGCGCCCCGAAGCCGAAGGCGCCGCCGCGAACCCGAAGCGAAGGCGCCGCCGCGAAAAGGCGCCCCGAAGCGAAGGCGCGCGTCCCGAGAAGCGGAGGCTAGAAGGCGAGGGCGACCAACGCGACGAGCGGGAGGAACCCCTGCATCACGGCGGCGCGAGCCATCCGGCGTTCGCCGGCGACGAGCACGATCGCCGCGCCGAGCATGCAGGCGCAGGCGAAGCCGGTCAGCGTACGCCCGGGGGTGTCGGGCAGGAACACTCCGACGATCGCCCCGATCCCGAGGAACAGGTTGTAGAAACCTTGGTTGAACGCCCACGGGCGGACGGCGTCCACGTCGGACGCGGCGGTCCGGAAGCGGCGGTGGACGTCGGGTCGGCGGAACAGTAGCGACTCCATCGCGAAGATGAGCACGTGGAGCAGGCCCGCGAGGGTCGCGGCGATCACGGCCACGAGATTCATGCCGCCAGTATTGCCCGGCCTGTGGATCAGCGTGTCACCATCGGAGGATGCAGAGCTCCAACCCCGCCTTGGCGAAGTTGTCCGAGACCCCGGCGACGAGTGCGTACGGCGATCCCGGCTGGTATCAGCCCGGCGCCGGCGGCGGCACCGCGACCTACCCCGGCGTGGTCACCAGCGCGCGTACCGGTGTGATGACGGTCGACGGCGTCATCGGCCGCACCCTCGCCCTGATGGCGATGCTCACCTTGGCGGCCGCGGCCGCGTGGATCTGGGTGCCGGACCGGCTCACCGGACCGGCGGTCTTCGGCAGCGCCATCGCCGCGCTGATCGTCGGCCTGATCGTCAGCTTCCGGCAGTCCACCAGCCCGGTCCTGATCGGGGCGTACGCCCTGCTCGAAGGCGCGGCGCTCGGCATGATCAGCGAATGGTTCAACCGGGTCTACCCGGGCATCGCCGCCCAGGCCGTCGCGGCGACCATCGGCATCTTCTTCGTGATGCTGATCCTCTACCGGTTCCGGGTCATCCGGGCCACCCCCCGGTTCACCAAGGGCCTGATGGGCGCGCTGATCGCCGCGGTGGTCCTGATGTTGGGCAACTGGGTGCTGGCGTTGTTCGGGATCAACACCGGGCTGCGCGAGGCCGGGACGATCGGCATCATCTTCAGCCTCGCGATGATCGTGATCGGGGCGCTGACCTTCATCCTCGACTTCGACGTCGTCGAGCAGGGCGTGCGCAACGGCCTGCCGGCCCGCTACGGCTGGTTCGCCGCGTTCGGCATCATCCTCGGCCTGGTCTGGGTGTACCTGGAGGTGCTGCGGCTGCTCAGCTATCTGCGCGGCCGGGACTGAGCGCGGGCATCCGCTTCTTCTTGCGGTTCTCGCGGACGATCCAGCGCGCGTCGGGGTCGTCGTCACCGTCCCATTTCTGATCTCCGCGCCCCGGTCGTGTCGGCGTACCTGCCTAAGATGAGCGCGTGTCGCGTAAGGGCTGGCTGCTGTTCGCCGCGTTGGGCATCATCTGGGGTGTCCCCTACCTGTTCATCAAGATCGCCGTCGGTGGGCTGACCCCGGCGTCGGTGGTGTTCTGGCGGTGCGCGATCGCCGCGCTCATCTTGCTGCCGATCGCGATCGCCCGGGGCCAGCTGCGCGCCCTGCTACCGCACTGGAAGGCGCTGCTGGCGTTCACGGCGGCCGAGATCGCCGTCCCGTGGTTCCTGCTGACCTCCGCCGAGCAGCGGCTGAGCAGTTCGCTGGCCGGGCTGCTGATCGCCGGGGTGCCGCTGGTGGCGGCGCTGCTGGGCTGGGCGACCGGCGGTGAGCGCCTGGGTCCCCGGCGCATCCTCGGCCTGGGCGTCGGGCTGGCCGGGGTGGCCGCCCTCGTCGGGCTCGACCTGTCGGCCGACGACACGTGGGCGCTGGTGCAGATGGCGATCGTCGTCGTCGGGTACGCCGTCGGCCCGTTCATCCTCAACCGGCAGCTCAAGGGCGTGCCGGGGCTGGCCGTGATGGCGGTGTCGCTGGCCTTGTCCGCGCTGATCTACGCCCCGGCCGGGATCATGCAGCACCCGGCGACCATGCCCGGCGCCGACGTGATCATCGCGGTCGTCGTGCTCGCCGTGCTGTGCACCGCGGTCGCGCTGACCGTGTTCAACGCGCTGATCGCCGAGGTCGGCCCGGTCCGGGGCCCGGTGATCACCTACGTCAACCCGGCGGTCGCGGTGATCCTCGGCGTGATCGTGCTCGGCGAGCCGTTCACCGCCGGGATCGGGATCGGGTTCGCGCTGGTGCTGGCCGGTTCGGTGCTGGCGACCCAGCGGGCGGCCGACAAGAAGACCCCGGCGCGCGACCCGGCCGCCGACGCCGGAGCCGAGCCGGTAGCGTCGCGGAAATGACCGCGCCCCAGCTCTCCGTCGCCGGCGACACCCAGATCGGTAACCGCTACCCGGCCAACTATGACGTGCTCGCCGTCGACGGCCCGCCCGCCGACCGCACCGTCCTCGTGGTCGCCGACGGGATGGGGTCCGGCCGCGGCAGCGCCTTCGCTGGGCGTACCACTGTGGACACCTTCCGGGAGGTCACGCGGACCGGCGTGCCGAGCGCGGACCTGCTGCGCGCGGCGGTGGCCGAATGCCAGCGGCGCGTGATCGACGGCGGCCGGGCCTGGCCGGAGCTGACCGGCTGTACGCTCACCGCCCTGGTCGTCGACGGCGCGCAGGCCTGGATCACCCAGGTCGGCGACTCGCGCTGCTACCGGTGGCGCGACGGGCTGCTGGAGCAGCTGACGGTCGACCACACCGAGGCCTGGCTGGGCGCGGTCAACGGCTGGTGGCCGCACGACTCGCGGCAGGCCCAGACGGCCCGCTACCACCTGCTGCGCTATGTCGGGCATCCGGACGCGCCGGAGCCGGACGTGCTCAACGTGGCGCTGCGCCCGGGTGACGTGCTGTGCCTGTGCACCGACGGCATCGGCGAGGAGGTGTCCTACCGGAAGCTGGCGCAGGTGCTCGGCTCGGGCGCGACGCCGGCCGAGATGTGCTCGCAGCTGCTCGCCGAGGCGCTGGCGACCGGCGGGAACGACAACGCGACCGCTGCGATCCTGAAAGTCTCCTAGTCGGCGCGGTATGAGCGGCGATAGTATGACGGTATGCCCGCGAAGCGTGTGACGATTACGGTGCCGGAGGACGTCGCCCGGCTGATCGAAAACGTCGACAACGTGTCCGCCTACTTCACCGCCGCCGCCCGCGCCTCCGACCGCCGGATGCGGACCGAGGCGCTGCTGCGCCGGGCGGTCGGCGACAACGTCGACCCCACGGTGCAGGCCAAGGTCCGGGCGAACATCGAGCGGCAGCGCGCCGCCAACGCGGCCGCGCGGGCGCAGCGAGAGGTCCGCGACGCGCAGAAGGCGCTGGACGAGGCCGAGGCGCGGGTCGCCGCACTCGACGCCCATCAGCGGCGGAACCCGGCATGACGGTCCGGGCGGTGCTCGACACCTCGGCCATGCTCGCCTACGCCAGCGTCGATCAGGCCATCCCGGTGTCGGAGTTCGTCCGGTCGGTGATGGAGGAGAACGAGGCGATCGGCGAGGACCCCGACGACGTCGAGGCGTGGGCCGAGATCAGTCAGGTCGGCATCCCGACCTCGACGTTCATCGCCGCGTATGCGCAGTCTGACGCGTTCGGCCGCAATCTGCTCGCCGACCTCGCGTCGGACCTGGCCGTGGCGGAGGAACTGGCCGACACCGAACGCTCCACATTCGTCTTCCTGCCGATGGCCGGCGTCGCCGACATCCTCGAGGCGAGCGAGCTGGAGCGACAGTGGCCGGGCCGGGGCGAGGCCATTCACCACGCTTTGCGGCTCAACGCGGAGCTGGCCACCTTCGACCCGCCCAAGAAGCCCGTCCCGAGACTGCAGCTCACCGATCTCTCGATGACCTGGGACGACTAGGCGTTCTCGGCCGCCCGGTCGAGCAACGCCCGCCGCTCGGACTCACTGTGGGTCCGGGCGGCCGCTTCCCGGAACAGGTCCGCCGCGCGTTCCCGGTCACCGTCGCGGGCGGTCAGGTCGGCCTCGGCCGCCAAGGCGAGCGGATAGTCGTCCAGGGCTCCCCCGGCGCGGGCCTTCGCGAGCAGTTCCAGGCCGGCGGCCGGGCCGAAGGCGTACCCGTGGGCGACGGCCCGGTTCAGTTCGATGACCGGGCTGGGCTGGCGGCGGACGAGCTGGTCGTAGCAGTCGGCGATGGTGGCCCAGTCGGTCCGCTCCGGGGACGGCGCAGTCGCGTGACAGGCCGCGATCCGGGCCTGGAGGGCGTACGGGCCGTCCCCGGGCACGGCTGCGAGCAGGTCGACCGCCTCGGCGATCGCCGCGTGGTCCCAGCGGGCGCGATCCTGTTTGTCGAGCGTGACGAGGTTGCCGTCGGCGTCGCGGCGGGCGGCCCGGCGAGAGTGCTGCAACAACATGAGGGCCAGCAGCGCCGACGCCTCCGGCTGCTGCGGCATGAGCCGGGCGAGCAGCCGGGTCAGCCGGATCGCCTCGGCGGCGAACGCCGGTTCCCCGTCGGCGTTGTAGCCGTGGGTGAACAGCAGATACAGCACGGCCAGGACGCCGGGCAGCCGCTCGGTCAGCGCCGGGCCCTCGGGGACGGCGTACGGGATGCCCGCGTCGGCGATCTTCGTCTTGGCCCGGGTCAGCCGCCGGGTCATGGTCGACTCGCTGGTCAGGAAGGCGCGCGCGATGTCGGCCGTCGGCACGGCGCAGATCGTGCGCAGGGTCAGCGCCACCCGGGCCTCCAGCGCCAACGCCGGATGGCAGCAGGTGAAGATCAGCCGCAGGCGGTCGTCGACCACCTCCTCGGCCGGCAGCGGCTCGCCGGTCGCGGCGGTCAACGCCAGCACGGCCACGTCGCGGAGCTTGCGGCGTTCCACGGTCGCGCGGCGGATCATGTCCAGCGCCCGGTTGCGGGCCACCGTCATCAGCCACGCCCCCGGATTGCCCGGTACGCCGTCCACGGGCCAGCGTTCGAGCGCGGTCGCCAGCGCGTCCTGAGCGCTGTCCTCGGCCAGCGTCCAGTCGCCGGTGATCCGGATCAGCGCCGCGACGATCCGGGGGTACGCGTCGGCCGCCGCCTCGGCCGCGGCGCCCCGAGCCGCCGCGGCCGAAGACTGCGTCGTCATCGAGCACTCACCCGGACGCCGTCACTGCTCGAAGTCGGCGAACGGGCGGATCTCGATGCGGCCGCCGCGCGCCATCGGGTGCGTCCGCGCGACCTCGATGGCCTCGTCGAGGTCGGCGCACTCCAGCAGGTCGAAGCCGACGATCAGCTCCTTGGTCTCCGTGAACGGGCCGTCGGAGACCAGCAGCTGGCCGTTGCGTACGCGGACCGTGGTCGCCGCCTCGGCCGGGGCGAGCACGTGCCCCCGCAGCCGGCGGCCCTTCGCGTCGTTGGTCGCCACCCACTCGTCGATGTCGGGCTCCGGCGCCGGGTCGGTGTCGGGGTCGCCGTCGACGCAGACGAACATCATGTACTTCACGGTGAACTCCTTCGCTGGTGAAGTTGCTTTCACCGGAGATGACGATCGGCGGACGGCCGACCGGACAGCTCCCGCGAAAAAATTACCGCTCGCCCGGGAAGACCACGCCGACCTGGGCGCGTACGCCGTCGAGCAGGCCCATCACGTCGAGAGTGTCCTGCCAGCTGACCAGCGGGCTCTCCTGCCGCCCCTCGCGTACGCAGCGCATCACCTCGATCGCCTCGTGCACCATCCCGCGGGCGGTGAACGGCACGCGGATGGTCTGCGGGTCGGCGCCGGCCCGGTGCAGGGTGAACTCCTCGGGCCGGAAGAAGATCGAGTCGAGCACGATCCGGCCCCGGGTGCCCGACACCGCCGCGCGTACCGGGCTGTCGGCGGTGATGCCGCAGGTCAGCGCGGCGAGCGCACCCTGATGCGGGCCGTGCGCGTAGCCGAACAACATGCCGGTGTTGGCGTCGGTGCCCTCCGGGTTCAACGCCGACCACGCGGTCACCGACGACGGCACGCCGAGCACGGCGTGGGCGAAGGTCACCGGGTAGACGCCGAGGTCGAGCAGCGCGCCGCCGCCCTGGTGCGGGTCGCGCAGCCGGTGGTCGGCGGCGAACGGGCCGGCCAGGTGGAAGTCGGCGTGCACGGTGCTGATCTCGCCGATGGCCCCGTCGGCGAGCATCTCCAGCATCCGGCGGAACGCCGGGTTGGTCCGCATCCACATCGCCTCCATGAGGAAGACGCCGCGGTCGCGGGCCAGCTCGATCAGCGCCTGGGCCTGGGCGAGGTTGAGCGTGAACGCCTTCTCGCACAGCACGTTCTTGCCCGCGCGCAGCATCAGCTCCGCCGCTGGGAAGTGCGCGTTGTGGGTGTTGGCCACGTAGACGACGTCGACGTCGGGGTCTTCGGCCAGGTCCTGCCAGCTGCCGTGGGCGCGCGGGATGCCGAACCGCTCGGCGAACGCGCGGGCGCTGGCGAGGCTGCGCGAGCCGACCGCCACGACCTCGGCGTCGGGCAGCGTACGCAGGTCTTCGGTGAACGTGGCGGCGATGCCGCCGGTGGCGAGGACACCCCACCTGATCTTGTCGGCCATGCACTCCATCTAACCGGGTCCGCGGACGCCGGATAAGCTCGGGCCGTGCTGGCGACCAAGATCCAGAAAACGTGTCACCTGACCGGGGAGTTCCGGCTGCGCTCCGGCCGGGTCACGACGGAGTATTTCGACAAGTACCGGTTCGAAGCCGATCCGGTGCTGCTCGACGAGGTCGGGGCCGGGCTGGCCGGGCTCGTCCCGGCGTACGCCGAGGTGCTGGCAGGGCTGGAGATGGGCGGCATCGCCGTCGTCACCGCGCTCGGCCGCCACAGCGGGCTGCCCTGCGCGTTCGTCCGCAAGACCGCCAAGGAGTACGGCACCCGCCGGCTCGCCGAGGGCGCCGACCTCGCCGGGCGGCGGGTCGTGATCGTCGAGGACGTCGTCACCTCCGGCGGCCAGATCGCGATCTCGACACGGCAGCTACGCGACCTCGGCGCGATCGTCGACACGGCGCTGTGCGTCATCGACCGCCAGGAAGGCGGCGCCGAGGCGCTGGCCGCCGACGGGATCGCCCTGCGGGCGCTGCTGACCCGGGCCGACCTGGAAGCCGCCCGCTCAGCTGGGTGAGGCCGACGGACGGGTGGCGGACGACGGGCGGCCGCCGATCCGCAGCGTCAGCTCGCCCGACCCGGACTCGTTGACGACGCGGACGGTCCAGCAGCCCGCGGCCGGGAAGTCCAGGCCGACGCCGAACTCGCCGCCGGGCTTGTCGAACGTGCTGTCGCCGTGCCACTCCGGACCCCATTCCGGGGTGATCCGCCGCTGACCGGGACCGTCGGCGGTCACGGTCACGTGCTGCCCGCCGGTGAGGCGTACGACGACCTTCAGGGTCTGCCCGGGGACGAGGTCCGGCTGCGTCGGGAACAGCATCACCCACATCTCCACCCCTTGCCCGTACGCCTGGCGTACGAGCGGCTCGGCAGCGGCCGTCGCGGGACAGGCGGCAGCCGGCCCGATCACGCCGACGGACGACGCGGCGGGAAGGGCGGTCGGAGCAGGGGCCGGGGTGGCGGTGCAACCGGCGGCGAACAGGACCACGATCAGCAGAGCGCGTCTCATGTGAGAGGGACACCGCTCCCCGGGGCGAGGTTCCTCAACACGTCGTGAGCATCTCCCCGAGCGCCGTCCGGCCAGTAAGATCCGCGACCCGTCACGAAGGCATCCCCGGGGTGTCGCGAAGCGTCTTTCCTTGAGTACCCTCACCGCGGGAGGAAC
>NZ_JBFBAZ010000048.1:0-52961 GCF_040682475.1 Hamadaea sp. NPDC051192 | reverse complement strand
ATCAGGGTTCTCGGTCGAATCATGGCCCAAGATTCGACCCGGAACCCTGATCCAGCGCCCAAAAGGCGCCCAGGGACGGGCGAGAGGCGCGAGACCGTCCACATATGTGGACATGTGTCCATGCGTTGACGAACGGCGCTCTGGGTGGCAATCTAGGGCGGCCTATCTGTTCAGACGCCTTCCTAATTGATGAGGCGCTATCTCCTGTGAAGGGAGCACGCCATGCCCACCCGCGCCCACCCGCGGCAAACCCGCCTCCTTCGGCTGCTCACCGCGCTCGCCGTAGCGGCGGCGCTGACGGTCACCGGCAGCCAGTTGTCCCCGACGGCCGCCGCCGCGGTCACCGGCACCGGGCCGATCACCGGGATCGGCGGCAAGTGCGTCGACGTGGCGGCGGCGAACTCCGCCAACGGAACCCAGGTGCAGCTCTACACCTGCAACGGCACCAATGCCCAGCAATGGGTCGTCGGTGCGGACGGCACCGTCAAGGCTCTCGGCAAATGCCTCACCGTCGCGGCGGCCGGGACGGCGAACGGCACCAAGGCCCAGATCTACGACTGCGACGGCACCAACGCCCAGAAGTGGAACCAGACCGGCACCGCGCTGGTGAACGCCGGGTCGGGCACGTGCCTCGACGCGACCGGGCAGAGTTCGGCCGACGGGACGGCGTTGCAGATCTGGTCGTGCAGCGGCAACGCCAACCAGCAATGGACGCTGCCCGGCGCCTCGGCCGGCTTCGTCCACCCGGGCGTACTCGTGAGCCGGGCGCAGCTCGACTTCGTCAAGGCCAAGGTGCAGGCCGGGGCGCAGCCGTGGACCAGCGCGTACAACGCGATGCTCGCCAGCCGGTACGCGTCGTTGTCGCGTACGCCGGCGCCGAGGTCGGTCGTCGAATGCGGCCCCTATTCGAACCCGAACTACGGGTGCACCGACGAACGCGAGGACGCCATCGCGGCGTACACGGACGCGCTGGCCTGGTACATCTCCGGCAACTCCGCGTACGCGCAGAAGGCGATCCAGCTCATGGACGCCTGGTCGGCGGTGATCACCGATCACACGAACTCCAACGCCCCGCTGCAGACCGGCTGGGCCGGTTCGGTGTGGCCCCGGGCGGCCGAGATCATCAAGTACACCTACTCGTCGTGGCCCAACTCCGGCCGGTTCGCCACCATGCTGCGCAACGTGTACCTGCCCAAGGTGCGCAACGGCTCCAACAGCAACGGCAACTGGGAGCTGTCCATGATGGAGGCCGCGATCGGCATCTCGGTCTTCCTCGACGACCGGGGGAGCTACAACTCCGCGGTCACGCGCTACCTCAACCGCGTGCACGCGTACGTCTATCTCACGAGCGACGGCTCGCTGCCCTACACCGTCCCTGGCAGCGGCCTCGACACCAGCAGCGAGATCATCGGGTACTGGCAGGGCCAGTCGACCTTCGTCACCGGGCTGACCCAGGAGACCTGCCGCGACTTCACCCACACCGGCTACGGCATCTCGGCCATCTCGCACGTCGCGGAGACCTCGCGCATCCAGGGCCAGGACCTCTACCCGCAGGTGGGGGAGCGGCTCCGGCAGGCGCTGGGCTTCCAGTCGACCTATCAGCGCGGCGCCGCGGTGCCGTCCTGGCTGTGCGGCGGCTCGCTCACCCTCGGCCTCGGGCCGATCACCGAGGTCGGCTACAACGCCATGCACAACCGCCTCGGCTACGGCATGACCAACACCGAGGCCCTCACCCTCGCGCAACGCCCGGCCGGGACCAACAATCTGTTCGTCGGGTGGGAGACCCTCACGCACGGCGACAATCCAGCATGATCAGCTGATACGCACAGCGCAGCGCACGAAGCCGGGACACGGCGACCGCCGCGTCCCGGCTTCCTCGACAGTGATCAGGCGAAGGCCGGAGCGTTCTCCGCGCACCACTGAGCGAAGGTGCGAGCGGGCTTGCCGGTCAGATCCTCCACCGTGGACACGACGGTGTAGCCGATCTCCGGAGTGTTCCCGTACGCCCAGATCAGGAAGTCGATGATGTCGGCGGCCAGTCCTTCGCCGGCCCACTTCTCCCGGGCCTGGGCCTCGGTCAGCTCGACGAGCCCGATCTCCTTGCCGAGCGCCCGGCTCAGGATCTCGACCTTCTCCGGCACGGTCAGCACCTGCGGACCGGTGACCGTGTAGGTCTGCCCGCCGTGGCCGTCCTCGGTCAGCCCTACGACGGCGACGGCCGCGATGTCCGCCTCGTGCACCATCGCGCTGCGCCGGTCGATGAACGGCTCCTTGACCTCGCCCGCGTGGACGGCGGGAATCCAGCCCATCGCGTTGCCCATGAACTCCACCGGCTGCACGATCGTCCAGGCCAGGTCGCTGTCGCGCAGCGCCTTCTCCACACCGGACTCGTCCTTGCCGCCGAGCACGGTCACCCGCTTGACGCCGGCCCGGCTCGCCACCTCGACGATCTCCGGCCCGGTCGCCAGCGGCTGGTAGCTGCCGCCGTCGAAGCTGATCAGGTGCATGGCCTCGACGCCGTCGAGCGCCTCGACGAGGGTGCCGGGGTCGGTCAGGTTTCCCGCGACCATCTCCGCGCCGTGCAGGGCGGCCTCCGGGTTGCGGGTCAGCGCCCGGACCGAGTGCCCCTGGGCGACGAGCTGGGCGACGATCTGGCGGCCGACGGTGCCGGTGGATCCGGCGATCAGGATTCTCATGCCGATAAAGCTAGAAGGTCATTAGGAACAGTTCGTTCCTATTGCCGCCGGGATCGCAGAAATATTTCCGAGCCGCCCGCCGCGGATCTCCACCCGGATCTCCACCGCTGGGTGGTCCTCGCGAAGACGCCCACTTCCTACCGTTGCCGCCATGACAGAGAAAGAGGGCAACGGGGTGAACGGCAAGTCGGTGCTCGGGCTCGCGGTTGTGGGGTTGATCGCGCTGCTGGTATTCGTGGGATACCGGTTGCTCGTGGTCGAATTGATCACCAATCTGCGGCACTGACCACCGGCGAGGAGACGTCCACTAGATGGGTACGCGTTCGGTGTTGGCGGCGTACCGGCCGTCGGCCTGGGGTGTGGAGCGGATCATCGGCACGGTCATGCTCGTGGCCGCGCCGCTGACCGCCCGGACGCCGTTGACCGCCGGGGCCTGGGCGGCGGTGGGCACCGGGCTCGCGGGCTGGCTCGGGTTCCTCGCGTTGGACGGTCGCCGCCCGGTGGCCGGGCTCGCCGTTCTCGCCGGGGCGACCCTGGTCACAGCCCAGGCGATGGCGATGACCGACGACGGCACGGGCGTGATCATGGTGTGCGTGGCGCTGGCGGGGTTCGCCACGCACACCCGGCCCACGCCGGCCGTGATCCTGACGGTCGCCGTGGCGGCGCTCGGTTCGGCGGCGCTCGGGCAGTGGCTGCGGGAGCGGCCGATCACCGATCTGGGGTCTGACGCGGCGGTGGTGCTCATCGTCGTGGTGCTCGGACTCGTCCGGCGGGACTACCGAGTCAAGGCCGACCACGCCCGGCTGCTCCTCGCACAGGCGGAGGAGGCTCGCCGCGAGCACGCTCGGGCGGCGGCGCTGGACGAGCGTACGCGGATAGCCCGGGAGCTGCACGACGTCCTGGCGCACAGCCTCGGTTCGCTGGCCATCCAGCTGGAGGTGGCCGACGCGCTGCTCACCAGACGATCCGATGTGGATGATGCGCTCGCCCGCGTACGCCGAGCCCGGCGACTGGCGATCGATGGGCTCGCCGAAGCGCGTACGGCGGTGGCGGCGCTGCGTGAAGACGTGCCGCCGCTGGCGGACGCGCTCGAGCGTCTGGCTGCCGAGCACTCCGGTGGCGGGGCGAACCCGGTGTCGCTCACCGTCTCCGGCGTCGTTCGCGTACCGGCCGCGGACGCTTCGGTCGCGTTGCTCGGCGTCGCCCGTGAGGCGCTGACCAACGCGGGCAAACACGCCCCGGGCGCGGAGGTGACCGTGGCGCTCGACTATCTCACCGCGACCGTCCGGCTGACCGTCCACAACAAGCCTGTCGAGGCGCCCCGCGCCGACGGCGGCGGCCCGAGCGGCTACGGCCTGACCGGCATGGCCGAACGCCTGGCACTGGCCGGCGGGCGGCTCAGCGCCGGGCCCGGCGACAGCGGCTGGCAGGTCACCGCGGAGGTCCCTGGATGAGCGCCGAGATGAGCGCCGAGATGCTCCGGGTCGTCGTCGCCGACGATCAGCACCTCGTCCGGGAAGGGCTGGTCGCGTTGCTCGGCCTGCTCGACGGCATCGACGTCGTCGGTGAGGCCGCCGACGGCGAGGCGGTGCTGACCCTTCTGGAGTCGGTCGTCGCCGACGTCGTCCTCATGGACCTGCGCATGCCGGGGGTCGACGGCGTCGAGGCGACCCGGCGGATCAGCCGTGAGCATCCGCAGGTGGCCGTGATCGTGCTGACCACCTACGCCGACGACGAGTCCATCGCCGCCGCGCTGCGCGCCGGCGCTCGTAGCTACCTGACGAAGAACGCCAACCGCGCCCAGATAGCCGCCGCGCTCGTGGCGACCGCCCAGGGCCAGGCCACCTTCGACCCCCTGGTGTCGCAGCGGCTCGTCAGCGGACTGGGCGCGCCCGCGCTGGACGTCCGCTGGGCCAACCCGGATCGGCTCACTCCTCGGGAGATCGAGGTGTTGCGGTTGATGGCGTCAGGCATCGCGAACGCCGACATCGCCGTGACGCTCTACATCGGAGAGAGCACCGTCAAGACGCACGTCAACAACATCTTCGCCAAGATCGGCGCGCGAGACCGTGGCGATGCCACGAGGTACGCGTACCGCCACGGTCTCACGGCGGGGTAGCGGCCGTCAGCGCAGGTCGGCTGCGGTGGGGACGACGACGGCGTACAGGTCGCCGATGGTGGCCAGCGCGACGCGGTGCTGCTCGGCGGCGGTCGTCGGGCCGGCGGCCGAGGGCAGCGGCCGGGTGGCGCAGGCGTCGGCGACGACGGTGGGCGCGTTGCCACGCAGGAACGCGCCTTCCGCGGTGAACGTGACGCACATGTGGGTCATGAACCCGGCGATCACGACGTCCCGATGTCCGGCCGCGTCGACGAGGTCGCCCAGGTTCGTGCCCACGAACGCGTTGGGGGCGGTCTTGGTCACGACCTGCTCGCCGGCGATCGGCACGACTCGACTGTGGATCTGGCCGATCTCCTGCTGGAGGTCATAGGGGCTGCCGGTGCCGCCGTCGTGCTGGACGTGGAGCACGGTGGCTCCCGCTGCCCGGGCCCGGGCCAGCAGGTCGGCTGCCTTGTCGAGGGCCTCCTGCCAGCCGGCGAGTTCGAGGACGCCACGGGTGTAGGTGTTCTGGTAGTCGATGAAGATCACGGTGGCGGCGGACAGGGCGGCCGGTTCGGCCGGCAGGCCGCTGATCTCACGCAGCGTGGCAGCGGTCAGATTTGGGCTGGTCAGCTCGGTCATGGCACCATGGTGGCTGACCCGATTCAGGTTCGACATATGAAATCGGGTCACGCCTGATCGTCATCGGCCGACTCTGGGAGGCAGCATGAGCCCGGCGACCGCGGTCCTCGCCTTCGACGGGATCAGCCCGTTCCACCTCGCCGTGCCGTCCTTGGTGTGGGGACCGGAGTCGCCGGCGGGCGACATGACCCCGTGGGACATCACTGTGGCAGCGCCCACTCCAGGTCGGCTGACCACCAGCGCCGGGTACGCCATCGACGTCCCAGCCGGACTGGAAGCCTTGGCGGCCGCCGACATCGTGGTGGTGCCGTGGTGGGCCGATCCCGCGACGGCCGCCCCCGAGCCGGTGCTGACCGCTTTGCGCGACGCGTACGCACGCGGCGCGGTGATCGTCGGGCTGTGCCTGGGCGTCTTCGTGGTCGCCGACGCCGGTGTGCTCGACGGGCGGGCCGCGACGACGCACTGGAAATGGGTCGACACCTTCCGCCGCCGGTTCCCGTCGGTGGAGCTGCGCCCGGAGGAGCTGTACGTCGACGAGGGCGACGTCGTCACCGGGGCCGGGGCGACCGCCGGCATCGACACCTGCCTGCACCTGCTCGCGCGGACGTCGGGTCAGGCGGTCGCCAACCGGGTCGCTCGCCGCATCGTCGCCGCCCCGCACCGCAGCGGCGGCCAGGCGCAGTTCATCGAGCTGCCGGTGCCGCATCCCGGCGAGGACCCGCTGACCGGCGCGCTGACCTGGGCCCAGTCCCATCTGGACGGTCCGCTCGGCATCGATCAGCTGGCCGCGCAGGCGCACATGAGCCGCAGCACCTTCACCCGGATGTTCCGGGCGCGTACCGGCACGACCGTGCACCGATGGCTGGTCACCCAGCGCCTCGACCGCGCCCGGCACCTGCTGGAATCGACCGGCCTGGGCGTGGACGTGGTGGCGGCCCGATCCGGCTTCGGTACGCCGACCCGCCTGCGCGAGCACTTCGCCGCCGCGCTGGGGACGACGCCGACGCGCTACCGGGCCGAGTTCGCCGGACGGCGGCCGGACGACGTCGCTGTCGCCCGGCCGCGCCAGTAGGCGACCGGCTGCCCGGGGGAGAAGGTCAGCCCCAGGCCGCCGCCGGATGCCAGGTGACGTCGGCGGCATAGCTGCCCGCGGCGTCGTACGGCGAATTGGGTCCGCCCTCGGCGGCGATCCACACCTCCGAGGCGTAGTGCCGGATCGCCCGGGTGGCGATGTTGTAGGAGGTCAGCGTCACGTCGGAGCCGGCGAGCCGGCCCGGCTGGGCGCAGAAGGTGGCGTCCTGGGCGAACGTCGCCGTGCCGTCGTTGGCGTCCTTGCGTACGCGGAACTGCGCGTGCCGCAGGTATTGGCCCGGGAAGTTGCGCGACTCGAACGAATAGCAGCTCGAATCGGCCAGGCCGTGGCGTACGACGAAGGTCGCGTCCGCCTTGAGCGTCGCGTCGCTGGCCGACGTCACCACCTCGGTGTAGCCGAGACCGTTGTAGTGCCGCAGATAGCGGTTGGTGCAGCAGGCCGTGACGACCTGCAGCGAGACGGCCTGGTCGGTGGCGAGCGACGCGCCGCTGCGCCACCAGGGCGCGGCGACCTGCCAGGTGGTGTCGGCCGCCCACGACGCCGCGTTGTCGAAGCTGTTCGGGCCGCCGTTCGCGGCGATGTAGACCTCGGAGTCGATGTGCCGCAGGAACCGGCCGGGGAAGTTCTTCGACTCGAACGACACCCCCTGAGCCGTGTGCCCGGTACGCACGCAGAACGTGGCGTCCTGCGCGAACAGCGACGAGCCGTCGTTGACCGCCCGCTGCACCCGGTACGCCGAGTGCCGCAGGAACTGCCCCGGGTAGTCACGGGACTCGAAGGAGTAGCAGGCGGCGTCGGCCAGCCCGGCTCGCAGCCAGAACGTGGTGTCCTGCTTGGTGACGTCGTCACTGCCGCTGGTCACCGGTACCGTCACGCCGAGCGGGTTCTGCCGCAGATAGCGGGTTGTGCAGCAGGACGTCGTCGCGCCGAGGGACACCAGCGTGTTGAGCCGTAGTCCGCCGGCCGCCGCCTGCACCGCCAGGTTCGCCGCGCGTACCTGGGCGGCGTCCATCTTCAGGACCTGGCGGTCGTAGGTGTAGAACCCGTTGCGCTCGTTCTCCACGTCGGTCGGCTCGGTGTAGATCGACGCCGACAGGCCACGGGCGAAGATCAGTCCCTGGAGCGTGTCGGTGACCTCGGCGTACCGCTTGGTGAGCGTGGCCGAGTCGGGCTCCATCTCGTAGCTGAACCCGGCGCCGGCCTGCCACTCGTGGCCCGGCACGATCAGCCCGAGGCCGCCGAACTCGCCGAGTTCGGCGACCCGGGTGGCGCTGGGCAGCTGGGTCTGGCCCGGCCCGACGTAGATGTGGTCGTCGATCGCGTCGCCGTTGCCGCCGTCGAAGCCGCAACAGTTGGAGCCGGAGTTGTTGTCCACCAGGCGCGTCGGGTCCCAGCTCTTGACCAGGTCGGCGATGCGCGCCGGGTCGTACTCGCCCCAGCCCTCGTTGAACGGCTGCCACTGGACGATCGAGGTGATCCCGCGCAGTTGGTCCACCATGCGGTGCAGTTCGCTCTCGAAGTTCGTGCGGTCCGACGTGGACGGCGTCACCCCGGTACGCATCGACGGCATGTCCTGCCACACCATCAGCCCGAGGCGGTCGGCCCAGTAGTACCACCGCGCGGGTTCGACCTTGATGTGCTTGCGGACGGTGTTGAACCCGAGGTTCTTCTGCTGCTGAAGGTCGAAGGCCAGGGCGGCGTCCGTCGGGGCGGTGTAGCTCCCGTCGGGCCAGTAGCCCTGGTCGAGGGTGCCGATCTGGAACACGAACCGGCCGTTGAGCACCGGCCGGAGGAAGCCGTTGACGACAGCCTTCGCGATCGAGCGCATCCCGAAGTAGCCGCCGACGACGTCACCGCCGCCCGTGCCGGTGAGGGTGACGCGCAGGTCGTAGAGGAACGGATCGTCCGGGCTCCACAGCCGGGCGTTCGGGATGGTGACCCGCAGGTGCGCGCCGGGCGTACCGGTGGCGCTGCCGACGACCGCGCCGCCGCTGAGCACCTCGGCCAGTACGCCCTGCGCCGTCCCGCCGCCCGTCTGAACCACCAGGTCCAGCTGCCCGGCGACGATGTCAGGCGTGGTGTCCAGCCGGGTGACGTGGGCGGCGACGGTCGGCTCCAGCCAGACGCTCTGCCAGATGCCGGAAGCGGCGGTGTAGAAGATCCCGCTCGGGCTCAGCCGCTGCTTGCCCAGCGGTATGCCGGCCGCGTCGACGGGGGAGTAGACCCCGACGATGATCTCGTTGGTCCCGCCGTTGAGGGCGTTGGTGACGTCGACGCTGAAGGAGTCGTATCCGCCGGTGTGGCCACCGACCGACTGACCGTTCACCCAGATCGCGGCCTGCCAGGTGACCGCGCCGAAGTTGAGCTGGACGCGGCGGCCCGACCAGCCCGACGGCACGGTGAAGGTCCGCCGGTACCACATGTAGTTCTCGTGCCGCATGATTCCGGACAGCGCCGACTCCACCGGGTACGGCACGAGGATCGTCTCGCCGAGGGTCTGCCCGACGGGCGGGTTGGTCAGCCCGGTCGCGTGGGCGAACTGCCATTGGCCGTTGAGGCTCTGCCAGTCTGGCCGGGTGAGCTGGGGCCGCGGGTACTCCGGCAGCGGGTTGGTCAGCGACACCTGGCTGGTCCAGGGCGTGCTGAGCGGCGGGGTCTTGGGCACGTACGCGCTGTGCGCCGGTGTTGCGCCGATGAGGACGGTGGCTGCGGCGAGGATCAGGGCCGAGCCGATGCGAAGGAGTCTGCGGGGGCGTTGCAGTCTCATCGTGACTGCTCCTCAGGGTGAGAGCGGAGATCGACTACTAGCGTTCCGTTTCCATGCGGATCACGGTTGTGCATGTCTCCCCGGGGGTCGGAGGCATGCACAACCGTGATCCGCAGTGAAGGGGTTCAGCGGTTAAGGGGTTAGGGGTTAGGAGAGGGCGAACTTCTGTGCGCCGCTGCCGTTGCAGTCCCAGATCTGCAACCGGGTCCCGTTGGCGGTGTTACCACTGGGCGAGTCCAGACAGCGGCCCGACTGCGGGTTTTTCACCGACCCGTCGGCCTGCTGCTGCCAGATCTGCGCACCCGTCCCGTTGCAGTCGTACAACTGGATCAGCGCCCCGTTGCCCGTACCACCGGCCACCACATCCAGACACCGGCCCAACGCCCGCAACGAACCACCCGACAACCGCAGCCAATGCTGATCCACCGCCGCCGCCTGACAATCCCACAACTGCACCGCGGTGTTGTTCACCCCGACGTCGTCACCGGCCACATCCACACACTTGCCACCCGGCCCCACGATCGGACCACCACCATTCGCAGTGAACTTCTGCGCAGCACTGCCGTTACAGTCCCAGATCTGCAACCGCGTCCCGTTCGCCGTGGCACCACTGGGCGAATCCAAACACCGGCCCGACTGCGGATTGCGCAACGACCCGTCCACCTGCTGCACCCACTTCTGCCCGCCGACACCGTTGCAATCCCACAACTGCACCTGCGTACCCTGCCCCGTGCCGTTGCCCACGATGTCCAGACACCGGCCCAACGTCGACAACGACAGATCCGCGTTGTGCCGCCAATGCTGATCCACCGCCGCCGCCTGACAATCCCACAACTGCACCGCCGCCGCGTTCACCCCGACGTCATTGCCGGCCACGTCCACACACTTGCCACCCGGACCCGAGATCGTCCCCGACCCCGCCGGAATCGTTCCGCCGCCGCCGGTGCTCGTCGCGTACGCCGCGACGTAGTCGACGATCATCGGCACGCCGGACTGGGTGGCGGCCGTCGGACCGCCGCCGAACGCGGCCGGGAAGGAGCCGCCGATCGCCACGTTGAGGATCATGAAGAACCCGTGGTGCGTGGCGTTGTTCCAGGTGGTGGCGTCCACCTGGTTCGAGTAGACGGTGAAGAAGTTGTTCCCGTCGAGGTACCAGCGGATCTGCTCCGGTGACACGCTGCGGTCCAGCTCCATCGCGTACGTGTGGAAGCCGGTCTGGCAGCCGCCGCAGGCCCGCTCGCCGCTGCCGAGGCCGGTGTACTCGTTGCACGGGCCGCCCGGCGCGACGCCACAGTGGAGGGTGGCGAACTCCGAGCTGCGCCCGTTGATGTCCTCCAATATATCGATCTCGCCGATGCCGGGCCAGTTTCGTCGCGCCGGCCGGGCGGGCCGCCGCGCCGAGGGACCAGAACGCCGGCCAGTATCCGGCGGCGGCCGCGCCGCTGACATTGGGCTGCTGCAGGGACGCCTCGAAGCGCAGCTTGCCACCCGCGGGCGCGGCGAAGTCCGTCCGCTGCGTCTCGATCCGGCCGCTGGTCCAGTTGCCGGCGCCGTCGCGGATCGGCTTGATGACGAGGTGGCCCGCCCCGTCCTGGTAGACGTTCTGGGTGCTGTTGGTCATGTACTCGATCTCGCCGGTGCCCCAGTTGGCCGCGCCGCCGGGATAGCCGGTGCCGATGTCGTAGAGCCAGTTGGTCGTGTTCACGCCGGTGTTCGCCGCGCCGCTGAAGTCGTCGGCGAACAGCTGGGTCCAGCCGGCCGGCGCCGGGGGAGCGGCCGTCGCGGAGCCCGCGGAGCCGGCCACGAGGGTCGCGGCTACCAGCGCGAGGGCGGCCGCGCCGGCCCGTACGCGAGAAGGGTGAGTGGCCATGAAGGCGCCTCTCCGGGAGTAGGGACGGAGGTTATGAGAGCGCTCTCACGGCATGGTCTCCCACTGGAAAGAGACTTGTCAATACACAAGTGACCTAGGACGCCGTAGGGGGTGTGCCGCGCCGTGTCGGATGCGCGATTTCGCCCGCAGGCCCATAGACAGCGCCGAGCGACCGGACGCCTTCGCCGCATCGGCCGAGCCCGTCACCGCATCAGCCACGCGGTGCGCGGCGTCCGGGCGTACCGCCGTCCTCAAGGGAGTCTCAGACTCGGGACATGATGCGAGCGGCCGGTCACTGGTTGATCCAGCGGGCGTTCCCCCTCACGGCGTCGGTCGTGATCGGGGTGGGGGCGGTGCTGTGGCTGCCGATCTGGCTGGATCTCGTGGGGCTGTTGTTCCCCGGGCGCGGCGTACGCCTGGTGCTCGACTGGGTCGGCGATCTCGGCCCGATCGGCCTCGCGGCGGCGGTCTTCGCGGAGACCGATCGGTGGCGGCGGTCGTACGCGCGACGCCAGGCGATGGCGCTGCAACCCGGTACGCAGTCGACTGTGGAGCGGCCGGACGAGCTGGAGGCGATCGTCGCCGGTCTGGTCGGCCCCGCACCGGCGGGGAAGGCCGCCACGACGGTCGGCCTGACGACGGGGGTGCACGGTGCGGGCGGGTTCGGCAAGACGACGCTGGCGCGGATGGTGTGCGCCGATCCGCGGATCCGGTCGCGGTTCGGCGAGCATGTCACGTGGGTGACGCTCGGCCGGGACGTCGCCGGCTCCGGCGATCTCGCCGCGAAGGTGAACGAGGTCATCGCGCAGGTCGGACCGCCGGACGTGGTCGCCGCCTCGTCCGACGCGGGGGAAGCGGGCCGGCAGCTGGCGGCCGTGTTGTCGCAGGGACCGCCCCGGCTGCTGGTGATCGACGACGTGTGGCGGCTGCGGCAGCTCGAGCCGTTCCTGTTGGGCGCCAAGCACTGCGTACGCCTCGTGACGACGCGGAACCAGGAGCTGATGGTCGGCCGGGGGCTGTCGGTGAAGGTCGACCAGATGACCGACGCGCAGGCTCGGCGGCTGCTCGTCGGGGGCCTGACGGCTCCCATCGGCGGTCCGGTCGAGGACGCGCTGCTGGCCGCGACCGGCCGGTGGGCGCTGCTGCTCAGTCTGGTCAACCGCATCCTGGCCAGCGCCGAGCAGACCGGCGTACGCGATCTTTCGGCGTACGCGTCGGAACTCTGTGCGCGGATCGAGAGTCGCGGACCGGCAGCGGTCGACGCGGTCGGTGACGGGGCGCGCGGACTGGACGTGTCCGACTCGCGGCAGCGCGCGGAGGCTGTGCACGCCACCGTGACCGCGAGCACCGAGCTGCTGGAGTCCGACGAGCTGGCCCGGTTGCGGGAGCTGACGATCTTCGCCGAGGACGAGGCGATCCCGCTGGACTTGATCGGACGGTTGTGGGCGGCCGGCGCTGGACTGGCCGAGATGGACACTCGTGCCTTGTGCCGGCGGTTGGCCGGACTCGGGTTGATCACGCTCAACGCCGACGACGGCGGCCGGGTGGGCATGCACGACGTGCTGCGCGACTATCTGCGTCAGTCGATGGCGCCGGACGAACTCGCCCGGTTGCACGGGCGGCTGCTGGAGATCGTCTCCGCCGAGTTGGCTCGGATCGACGGCGAGCCCGCCTGGTGGCAGCTCGATCATCAGCACCGTTACCTGTGGGATCACGTGGTCGAGCACGTGCGGGGCGCGTCGGGGCCGGCGGCGGCCGAGAAGGTGGCCACCGATCTGCGCTGGGCGACGGCGCGGCTGCTGCGGTCCGGGGCCGAGGCGCCGCAGGCCGACCTGGTCACCGCCGGCACGCCGCGCGCGCTGCGGATGCGCGAGGTCTGGGGGCACCACGCCCATCTGCTCGCGCCGACCAAACCGCCGGAGTCGGTGAGCGACGTCCTGCTCGCGGTCCTCGCCGCCGACCCCGATTGGGCGGATCAGGCCGCGACGCTCCAGGTGGGTGGGGCCGAGCGGCCGCGGCTTCGGCTGCGGGATCCGTGCCCGCCGGCCCCGCCCGGCTTGCGGTTCGCGCTCACCGGGCCCGGCACCATCGTGTACGCCTTGGGCATCGCCCCGGACGGTACGTGGCTGGCGGCCGCCCGGAATCGGGTCGTGCGCGTCTGGGACGCCGCGACCGGGCTCGAACGGGCCGCCCTCACGAACGAGGAGCACTTCGTCACGCCGATGCAGATCGGACCGGACGGGCGCTGGATCGCCGCCGCGTACGCCGACGGCTCCGCGAGGGTCTGGGACGTCGCGTCGGGTCAGCCGATCACGGTGTTCACCGGGCACGCGGCGCGGATCAGGGACTTGGCCGTCGATCTGGGCGGCCGCTGGGTCGCGACGCGCGACGCGGACGACGTGCTGCGGGTCTGGGATCCGCTGACCGGCCGGGTGCTGTTGCGGGGCACCGGTGTCACCGCCCTGGCGGCGCTGCCGGACGGCCGGCTCGCCTTCGGCCGGACGAACGGCGAGGTCCGGCTCTCCGCGATTCCGACGCCGTGGCAGCAGCCGGTGTTGCGTGGGCACAGCGGCGCGGTCGACCAGCTCACGGTCGCGCCCGACGGCACCTGGCTGGCCAGCGTCGGCGGCGATGAGACGGTACGCGTCTGGGACCTGGCCACGGCCACCGAGCGGGCGCGCATCACCGGTTGGGAGTCCACTGTCAGGGCCTCGCCCGACAGTCGCTCCGTTCTTCTCGGCGCGTCGCTGGACGGCGGTCTGCGCAGCTTCGACGCGCTGACGGGGGAGCAGATCCGTTCGTTCCCCGGCCACCGTGGCGCCGTCTACTGCATCACCTTCGCGCCGGACGGCAGCTGGTTCGCGTCGGCGGGGGACGACGGGTCGCTCCGGCTCTGGGCGAGCGAGTCCGGCCGGCCGCTGGGCATCCTTCGTGGACATTCGCGGTGGGTGGGCGACCTCGCCGTCGCGCCGGACGGGTCCTGGCTGGCCAGTTCGAGCGTCGACGGCACGGTACGCGTCTGGGATCGGGCCGCGGCCGAGCCGCCGGAAACCGAGCCGGTGTACGCCATCGCGTCGGCCGCGCTTTCGCCCGACGGGCGTACGGCGATGATGGGTACTCATTTCGTCGACGCCGTGACCCTCCACGACACGACCGATCTAAGGCAGTCGCAGCGTGACCTCGGCCGGCCGGACGCGCTGGCGATCTCCGGCGACGGGCGGCTGGCCGTCTTCACGAAGTGGAACAAGCCGGGGCTGTGGCTGGCGACCTGGGACGGCGTCGGCTACGGGGAGCCCGAGCTGCTCGACGAGACGGCCGAGGACGGCCGGGCGTGTTTCGCCGATGACAACCGGCTCGCCGCCCTGGTCGACAAGACGTCCCGGCTACGGGTATGGGACTGCGAGACTCGGCGGCTCGTGTTCGAACGCCCGGACGTGGCGGCGGCGGCGTTCTTCCCCGGCCGGCGGGCGGTGTTCCTGGCGGCCACCGATCGCACCTCGGTGGCGGTGGACCTCGACGGAACCGTCATCGGGGAGTACGGGCCGTACGCGTACGAGGCCACCGCGGTCGCCGTCGCACCGGTGACGGAGATCGTGGCGGCGGGTGACGGGGCCGGCTGGGTCTGGCTGGACCTCACCCGGGCGGAGGGACGCGGCCACCTCGACGGCTTCGACGAGGCGATCGTGGCGATGGCCTTCGACCCGACCGGGATGCTGCTCCTCGCGGGCGGGTGCTACGGGCTGGTCGCCGTCTGGGACGTACGCCAGAAGCAGCCGCTCGCCGCATTCCGCTTCGCCGACGCCGTCCTGGCCGTCTCCTGGAACGCGGACGGGATCGTGGTGGTGACCTACGGCGGGCTGCACCGGCTCGACTTCCTCGGCACGGCCGACCCGGGGTTCGCGAACACTGCCACCACCGAGCCGGCAGAGGCCGGGCAGGACTGATCCTGCCCGGCCTCGCTACCTCAAGGTGTGCGTCACGAGCCGCAGTGCTCGAACGCGCTGGTGTAGGTGGTGCTGCCGACGGAGCCGCCCCACTTCACGCATACTCCGGGGGCGCTGCGCTTGACCGGCCCGGCGTAGTAGCTGAAGCTGCCGGAGTCGGTGGTCCGCGTCGACCCTTGCGGTTCGAGGAAGGCCGACACCGCGCTCGCCGTGCCGACGCTCGTGTACTTCAGCGTGACGACGCAGTTGTAGCCGTTGCTCGAGTTGTAGGTCAGGAAGACCTTGCCCACGGTGCCCAGCGCCGCCGAGTCGATGATGTCGTACCCGCTGCCGCAGACCTCTTCGGCGGTGTACGGGTTCGAGCTGCCGCAGCCGTTGGTGCTGGTGACGGCCTTCTTCTGGCCCAGCGACACGGTGACGCCCTCGACGGTCGGGCTGGTGTCGACCGCCCCGCCCGAGGTGCGCTGCTCGTAGTGCAGGTGCGGCGCGCTCGAGTTGCCGGTCGTGCCGACGTTGCCGATCTTCGTGCCCTGGCCGACGGACATGCTCGTGCCGGCGGCCTTCACCATCGAGGAGAGGTGGGCGTACCGGGTGCTGGTGCCGTCGCTGTGGATGATCTCCACCCACTGGCCGTAGCTCGTGCTCCCGGCGTTCTTGAAGTACGCCGTGCCGGCCGCGGTCGCGCGTACGGTCTCGAGGTTGATCGCGTCGCTGCCGTAGCTCTGCCAGTCGATCGCGCCCGACGGGCTGTGCCCGGGCGTCCAGTTGTTCGCGTAGAACGTCTTGCCGCAGTCGAACGGCGACTTGTGGGAGACCGCGGCGTGCGCCGGGCTCGGAATCAGGACGGTCAGGAGGGCGGCCGTGGCGATCGCCAGCCCGCCTGCGAGGGTCCGTCGTCTCATAGGACATTCCCCTTCATGTTTGCGCCGGTCGGTGCACTCATGAAGGGGAATGTATGTGCGCTGATTACACGTTTCCTACAGGTCGGCTACAGCGGATCAAGCCCACGGGCGCAGCTTGTCGGGATTGCGGACGGCGTAGAGGCGGCTGATGCGGTCGCCGGCGAACTCGAAGGCCATCACCGTCGTCGTCACGCCGTTCTCCCGCACCACCAGACCGGGCTGGCCGTTGACCGTCCGGGCGACCACCGTCAGGCCCGGCAACTGGGCGGTGATCTCCAGTAGACCGCGCGCGATCTGCTCGGCGCCCTCGATCGGTTCCAGCTTCGCCGTGACGATCCCGCCGCCGTCGGCGACCGCGACCGCCGCCGGATCGAGCAGCCCGATCAGCGCGCCGATGTCCTTGGCCGCCCACGCCGCCTGGAAGTCCCGGACGAGGTCGGCTCGCCGATCCGGGGACGTCGGCGGGGCCTCGGGCGTACGCGCGTCGCGGACCCGACGGCGGGCCGACGACGCCAGTTGCCGGCAGGCGGCCGGCGTACGCCCGACGATGTCGGCGACTTCGGGGAACGGGTAGCGGAAGACGTCGTGGAGGATGAAGGCGACGCGTTCGGCCGGGGTCATCGACTCCAGCACGACCAGGAACGCGAGGTTCACCGACTCGTCCAGCGTCACCCGGTCGGCCGGGTCGGCCGGAGCCGCCCAGTCCGCCTGTTCCGGCAGCGGCTCGGGCAGCCATTCGCCGACGTAGCGCTCACGCCGGACCCGGGCGGAGCCGAGCACGTCGAGGCAGATCCGGCTGGCCACCCGGGTCAGCCAGGCGGCCGGGTTCTCGATCTCGTCCTGCTGCACGGCGGACAGGCCGTACCAGCGCGCGTACGTCTCCTGCACGACGTCCTCGGCCTCGGCCAGCGAGCCGAGCATGCGGTACGCCAGGTTGATCAGCTGGCGCCGCTCGCTCATGAGCACGCTCGGGTCCATCGGTGCCTCCCTCCCCGGCTTGGTCCTCGTCAGCTCGACGATGTGGCCCGCCCGGGTGTGAGGTCCACCCTATCGCCCTGTTGATCATCACCTGATCATCATCGGCGTACGCTTCGACGATGCGGATCATCGACGGCGCGGGGCAGTGGGCGCGGCCGGCCCAGGGCACGGCCAACGACTGGGTGGAGAACCTCCGAGTGCCCGACCTGTCCGTCGGGACCTACTGCATTCCCGCCGGGGGAGTGGACGACCAGAGCCCGCACACCGAGGACGAGATCTACGTCGTCACCAGCGGCCGGGCCCGGATCGTCACCCCGGACGGCGCGGCCGAGGTCGGCCCGGGCGCGGTGATCTTCGTCCCGGCCGGGGAGGAGCACCGGTTCACCGACGTCACCGAGGACCTCGCGCTGCTCGTGGTGTTCGGCCCGGCGTACGGGTCGCGCGGGACGGCGTAGCCCGGCAGCCCCGGAACCGTTGGGGACGGTAAAGGGGGAAATCATGACATCTCTGCCCATCGTCGCCGGGGTGGACGGATCGCCGGAGGGCCTGGCCGCCGCCGCGGTCGCCGCCCGGGAGGCCGTGCTGCGGGGCGTACCCGTGCGGATCGTGCACGGATTCATCTGGCCGGCCATGCGCAACGTCCCGTTGGGGCCGGCCGCGCTCGGGCCGTCCGAAGGCGGGCTGGAGAACCAGGCCCGGCAGATCGTCGCCGAGGGGGTCGCCGCCGTGCAGGCCGCCGCGCCCGGGGTGGAGGTGACCGGCGAGGTGATCACCGGTTCGGCCGCTCAGGCGCTGATCCGGGCGTCCGGCGGCGCGTCGATCGTCGTCGTGGGCGATCGAGGGCTCGGCGCGTTCGCCGGGCTGCTCGCCGGTTCGGTGTCGATCCACGTGGCCACCCATGCGGCCTGCCCGGTCATGGTGGTCCGCGGCAAGTCCGACCCCGGTACGCCGGTGCTGCTGGCGGTCGACGGATCGCCCGCCGGGGACGCCGCCGTCGGCTTCGCCTTCCAGGAGGCCGAGCTGCGGAACGTGCCGTTGTGGGCGTTGCACGTCTGGGCGCATCCGACGGCCGACGTGGCGACCGAGATGCAGCCGCTGATCTTCGACGAGTCGGTCGCGCGGGAGAACGAGGAGCGGCTGATCATCGACGCCCTGGCCGGGTGGAAGACCGAGTTCCCCGACGTCGACGTGCGTACGCAGGTCGTGCACGGGCGCGTACGCCGGACGATCCTGGAGGCGACCCGCGGCGCGCAGCTCATCGTGCTCGGCAGCCGGGGCTTCGGCGGCTTCAAGGGGATGCTGCTCGGCTCGGTCAGTCAGGCGGCGCTCTACCACTCCGACTGCCCAGTCGTGATCGTGCCCGGAGCCCAAGCCGGGACTTAAGACCCTATCGATCGAGGCGGCGGGCTTGCCAGACTGGCCTTTCAGGACGCCCGGTTCCTCCACTGTAGAAGGTCCGAGCGGATGCTGATGTCCATCATGGACAACGGTAGTTGTCGATCGGCTGCTTCTGGGGGGTTCGGTGGCGCGCACGATCGCTCTGCGCATCGCGTACGCGGTGGTCGCCGCGCTGCTGACGACCGGGATCTGGATCGTCGCCACGACCCGGGACGGCATGGTCCGGGGCATCGTGGTCGCGGCCGCGCTGCTGATCGTCACCGGGACGACCGCCGCCCACGTGCTGCTGACCGCGGCCGACGTCCGCCGCGAACTCGCCGAGTCCGAACGGCGGATGGCGGCCGCGATCGCCAAGGCCCTGCAACCGGAGTCCTCCGACAGCGCGTGAGCGCTAGGCCGTCAGATCGACGCGCCAGTCGTTGCTGCGCATCGGCCGGCCCTTCGGGAACTCGAAGTCGACCGGGCCGACCAGTTCGAGCCCGGCCTTGCGGCAGATCGCGTTCGACGGCGGGTTGTCCACGTCCGGGTACGCGTGCAGCCAGCGGTGACGGCCGTCGCGCCGCGCCTCGGCGATGATCGCCCGAGCCGCCGCGGTCGCGACACCCCGGCCCTGGAACTCCGGCAGCACGTGCCAGCCGGACTCGTAGACGGTCTCGCCGTCCCACTCGCGATCCCAGAAACCGATGCTGCCCGCGACCTCGCCGCCCGGCGCGAGCTCGACCCGGAACATCTGGCCGTTGTCCAGCTTGAGGTAGCGCTGGTGGCGGGCGACCAGCTGCTCCTCGGTCTCCGGACCGCCCAGGTGCGCCTTCATCTCCGGGGTGTTCGTCCGCTGGAGGATCTCCAGGTCCGGCTCCGACCACGGCACCAGCCGTACTTCCAGGTCGCTCATACGGATCATCCTGCCAGGGCGATACGACAAGATCACGGTCATGCATGCCTCCGGAGCCCGCAGAGGCATGCATGACCGTGATCTGCACCGACAGGGGTCAGGGGCCAGCCAGCGCCGAGGTCGGCGAGAGCCGGGCGGCCCGGATCGCCGGATAGAGCCCGGCGAGCCCGCCGATGACCAGCGTCGCCCCGGCCCCGCCGAGCGAGACCCAGGCGGGCACCACCGTCGGCCAGTCCTGATAAGCGGCGTACGCCCCGGTCACCAGGACGCCGAGCACGACGCCACCGGCCCCACCGAGCAGGGACAGCAGCAGCGACTCGGCGAGGAACTGCGTACGGATCTGCCCCCGGGTCGCGCCCAGCGAACGGCGCAACCCGATCTCGGCCCGCCGTTCGAGGACGGAGATGACCATCGTGTTGGCCACGCCGACCCCGCCGACCAGCAGCGCGACCGCGCCCAGGCCCAGCAGCAGCCCGTTGAGGGTGGCGTCGGTCGCCTGCTTGGCGGCCAGCGCGTCCGACGGCCGGGACACGTCGACCTCGTTCGGCGCTTCCGGGTTCGCCGTCGCGGCCAGCACCGCCTGCACGTCCGCGACGTAGCGCTCGTCCGAGCGGGTGTACACCGTGGTCGCGTACCCGTCGAAGTGAAGCCTGGTGGTCGCGACCGGCCATCCGACGACGGCGGCCGTGTCGAGTTCGGGGGCGAGCGGGACCGGGGCGAGCAGCCCGACCACCGTGAACCACTGGCCGCCTGACTGCACTCCTGGCGGCTCACGCAAGCGTTCCCCGGCTAGCCAGACCTGCTCGCCCGGCGCGGTGACGCCGAGGCGCTCGGCGGACTTGGCGCCGAGCACGACCGCCGGGTACGCCGCGGTGGCGTCGTTGAGGAAGACGCCGGCGGACATCGTCGCCCCGACCGCCGCGGGCAGGTCCGTACGCGCGGCGAGCACCGCGATGCCACCTGACTGCCCGGCCGGGATCTTGTCGTTGCGGTAGACGTGCGTGCCGGGCACCCGGCCGGTGGCCGAGACGTCGGTGACCGGCGCGATCCGGCCGATCATGTCCTCGGCCTCGGTCGGCAGGTGGGAGTCGTCGCCGAACAGGCTCTGCCCGGGACCGACCGTGAGCAGGTTGGTGCCGAGCGCGGCGAGCTGCCGGTTCAGGTCTTCGCGGCTGGACGCCGAGATCCCGACGACCGCGATCATCGCCGCGATGCCGATGGCGATCCCGAGGGCCGACAGGAACACCCGCAACGGCCGCGTACGCAGTCCGGCCCCGCCGACCCGCAGCACGTCCCGGGGGCGCAGCCGCGCCGGCGTCAGAGCGAGGGTCACCATGCCGCCACCCGCCCGTCCTTCATGCGTACCTGGCGGGGCAGCGACGCGGCGATCTCCTGATCGTGGGTGATCACGACGATCGTCGTGCCCGCCTCGTGCAGGTCGCCGAGCAGCGTCATCACGCCGGCCCCGGCGGCCGAGTCCAGGTTGCCGGTCGGCTCGTCGGCCAGCAGCAACGGCGGTTCGCCGACCACCGCGCGGGCGATCGCCACCCGCTGCCGCTCGCCACCGGACAGCTCGTGCGGCTCGTGGTCCAGCCGGTGACCGAGCCCGACCCGGTTCAACGCCGCCGTCGCCCGCCGCCGCCGTTCGGCCAGCGGGACCCCGGCGTACAGCAGTCCGTCGGCCACATTGTCCACAGCAGACACGCCGGGCGCGAGATGGAACTGCTGGAAGACGAAGCCGAGCGTACGCGCCCGCAAGGCGGACAGCTGCCGGTCGGTCAGCTGGTCGAGCCGATGACCGTCGATGGCGACGACGCCGGTCGAGGGCCGGTCGAGCGCCCCGATCAGGTGCAGCATCGTGGACTTCCCGGAACCCGACGGCCCGACGATCGCCACGAACTCGCCTCGATCGATCCGCAGGCTCACCTGATCCACCGCGACGACGCCGCCGGGATAGCTCTTCGAGACACCGTCGAGTTCGACGATGACGGTCGCATCTCCCACGACGGAGGTCGCTTGATCCGCGGTGGCGGTCGCATCCCCCACGACGGAGGTCGCTTGATCCGCGGTGGCGGTCACTTCGGCACCCCCACGGTCATGCCCTCGGTGACGTCGCCGCCGGTCACCTCCACCTTCCCGGCCGCGAACAACCCCGTCTCGACCGCGGCGTACCGGGTGCCGGAGCCGTCCACGACGAGCACGCCGTAGCCGCCCTCGCGCAGTGCCACGAGCGCGCCGACCGGCACCGTCAGCACGTTCCGGTGCTGCTCGGCGACCAGCACGACGTCCACCGGCGCCTCGTCGAGGGCGCCCAGCTTCTGCTGGTCGGCGACGGTCACCACCACGTCGATCGTGGTGGTGGAGGTCTGGCTCGCGCCGCTCCCGCTGGTCGCCTTGGTCGCGACCGTGCCCACGCTCGCCACGGTCCCGGTCACCGCCGCGCCGTCCGGCAAGGTGATCTGGGCGGACACACCCCGGCGGACCAGCTGCTGGTCGGCCACGTCCAGCGCCACGGTCACCACTCTCGTCATCCCCGTGTACGCCAGGAGCGGCCCGGTGGCCGCCGCGCCCGGATCGGTCTTGTGCCCGGCGACGCGGATCTGTCCCGGCGCGACGACGACGCGGGACACCTCGACCCGGCCCGTCTCCGGTACGCCGAGGTCCTCCTGCCACTGCCGGACGGCGTCGGCGGTCGCCGAGGTGTACTCGTCGTCGACGGTGAAACCGGTGTAGCCCAAGGCTTTGAGATTGCTCTCCAACGTCTTGACGTCGGCGCCGTCGAGTCCGGTCGTCAGGGTGCGGTAGAACGGGGTGTCGCCATAAAGGAGGACGACGGGGTTCGCGTCCACCTTGTACACCGGCTTGCCCCGGGCGACCGTGGAACCCTCCGGGGCCAGCCAGGTGACCGTCCCCGCCGCGCCCCTCGCGCTGACCGTGGTGGGATCGCCGTAGCCGAGCGTGCCGCTGACGGTCTTGGTCTCCGTCAACGTCTCCCGGGTGACCGGGGCGGTCGCCGGCGGCTGATGCGCCCCGGCGGCCGGCGTCTCGGTCCCACCGCCGAACCCGAAGGCGGCGGCCACTGCCACCCCGGCGACCAGTGCCACGCCTCCGGCTCCGGCGGCGGTGCGTACGCGGCGTCGCCGCCGGGCGCTCACGAGCGCGCCCCTAGGCTGGGGAACACCGCGGTCAGCTTGTCCTGGCAGGCCTCCACGGCCTTCTTGACCGTCGGGCTGTTCCGGTCGATCTTGCCCATCGCGCCGCTGAAGCCGCCGTTGGGATCGGGGTCGGGCATGTCCACGCCGTGGTCGCGCATGCACTGCGCGAACACCCGCAACTGCTCGACCTGGTTCGCGTCCAGCATCCCCATGACGCCGCCCGGCAGCAGGTCCTGGCACTTCTTCAGGGCCGCCTGGAACTGCGGAGTCCCCGCCAGGTCCTTGCCGAAATCAGGCCGTCCGGTCGAGGGATCCGGATCGCCCACCGGTACGCCGTTGTCCCGCATGCACTGCGTGAACTTCATCATGTCGGCGGCGGACGCGGTGGCGCTCGCGGTCGGCGTCGCGCCCCCGTTTCCGGCGGTGGCGATGCCGGAACCCTCGTCGCTCTTGCCGCACGCGGCCAGGCTCACTGCGGCGAGGCTCACCGCGGCGGCCACTGTCACTCTCAGGATCAGTCGTCTCATGCCGGCCAGTAGAGCGACCTCCCGATAACCCCCGCGTAACCCGCCCCTTCCGCTCGCCCCTTTCGCTCGCCCCTTCGGGCTCGCGCCTTCGGGCTGCAGATCACGGCTATGCATGCCTCCCGGGGCGTCGGAAGCATGCGTAACCGTGATCTGCAGCCATCGCGGCGCGAGCCCGAACGCGAGCGTGGGCTGCGAGGCGTTACGGCGGTGTTATGGGAGGGCGGGCACGATGGGGACGGCCGACCGGTCCGGCAAAGGGGACACGATGCGCATTCTGGTGGTGGAGGACGAGGCGATCCTCGCCGACGGCATAGCCGAGTGGCTGCGCCGCGAGGCGTTCGCGGTCGACGTCGCGTACGACGGGGACGCGGCGCTGGAGCGGCTCGGGGTCAACGACTATGACGTGCTCGTCCTCGACCGGGATCTCCCGGTGGTGCACGGCGACGACGTCTGCCGGGCCGTCGTGGAGTCGGACGCGACGACGCGGATCCTGATGCTGACCGCGGCCGCCGCCGTCCGCGACCGGGTCGCCGGGCTCTCCCTGGGCGCCGACGACTACCTCGCCAAGCCGTTCGCCTTCGCCGAGCTGTCCGCCCGGGTGCACGCCCTCGCCCGGCGGGCCCGACCGGCCGCGCCGCCCGTGCTGGCCCGGTCCGGCGTACGCGTTGATCCGGCGCGGCGGGAGGTGTGGCGCGACGGCCGGCCGATCTCACTGGCGAACAAGGAGTTCGCGTTGCTGGCCGAGTTGCTGCGGGCCGAGGGCACCGTCGTCAGCGCCGAATACCTGCTGGAGAAGGTGTGGGACGAGAACATCGACCCGTTCACCAACGTCCTGCGGGTCACGATGATGAAGCTGCGCCGCAAACTCGGCGAGCCGCCGCTGGTCGAGACGGTGGCCGGCGCGGGATACCGGGTGCTGTGATGGTGCGCTGGAGTCTTCGCGTACGCCTGACGGTCCTCTACGGGGGACTGTTCGTCTTCGCCGGGGCGCTGCTGCTCGGGGTGACCTACTTCCTGGTGGAGCGCAGCCTCGACAGCCGCATGGGAACGTCGGCCGGCAACCTCGACGTCCTGCCCAAGAAGCTGAACGGAGTGGGGACGATCGAGGTCAACGGCCAGGAGATCAACATTCCGCAGGCGATCATCGACTACCGCGCCCAGCAGGAGCAGTTCCGCAAGGACACCCTCGACTCGCTGGTGACCGGCGGAGCGATCGCGCTGGCCGGGGTCGGCGTCGTCGCGGGCGCGTTCGGCTGGCTCGTCGCGGGCCGGGCGTTGCAGCCGCTGAGCCGGATCACCGAGACCGCCCGCCGGATCGCCTCGGCCCCGGATCGCGGGCTGCACGAACGCATCGCGCTGGCCGGTCCGAAGGACGAGGTCAAGGAGCTGGCCGACACGTTCGACACGATGATCGAACGGCTCGACCGGTCCTTCGACGGGCAGCGGCGCTTCGTCGCCAACGCCTCCCACGAGCTGCGTACGCCGCTCGCCCTGAACCGGGCGCTGGTGGAGCTGGCGGTCGCCCGGCCGGACACCGTGCCTCAGACGCGTCAGCTCGGCGAGTCCCTGCTGTCGGTCAACGAACGGCACGAACGTCTCATCGACGGACTGCTCACCCTGGCCGAGAGCGAGACGGCGATCGTGGAGACCGTCCCGGTCGACCTGGCCGAGGTGGCCCAGCACGTGCTCGACCAGGCGCCGCCGACCGACCGGAAGGTCTCCGCCCAGCTGCGTACGGCGCCGACGACCGGCGACCCGGTGCTGTTGGAACGGCTGACCCAGAACCTCGTGGCGAACGCGATCCGGCACAACCTGGCCGAGGGCGGCTGGCTGTCGGTGCACACGGCGACCGTCGACGGCCGGGCGCAGCTCGTCGTGAGCAACTCCGGCCCGGCCGTGCCCAAGTACGAGATCGAGACGCTGTTCCAGCCGTTCCGCCGGCTCCGCGGCGAACGCGTACGCAGTGAACGCGCCGCCGAACGAGGGTTCGGGCTCGGGCTGTCGATCGTGCGGGCGGTCGCGCGCGCCCACGGCGGCGAGGTGACCGCCGAACCCCGGACGGGCGGCGGCCTGACCGTCACCGTCACCCTCCCCGCCGGCTAAGCGCGCTGGATCAGGGTTCTCGGTCGAATCTTGGGCCAAGATTCGACACGGAACCCTGATCCAGCGCTCGACGGAGCCGCGCCCAAGGGGCCACGCGAAACGGCGATCGGTAGATAATCTGTAACGGTACAATTGTCTTCATGACCGCCATGGCCCCGAACCGCACCGCGCCCGACCTGTCGTTCTTCCTGGACCACACCAGCCACGTCCTGCGTACGCGGATGGCGGCCGAGCTGGCCGAGATCGGGCTCACCGCGCGGATGCACTGCGTCCTCGTGCACGCCCTGGAGGAGGAGCGTACGCAGATCCAGCTGGCGGAGCTGGGCGACATGGACAAGACGACGATGGTCGTCACGGTGGACGCGCTGGAGAAGGCCGGGCTGGCCGAGCGCCGCCCGTCGTCCACCGATCGCCGGGCGCGGATCGTCGCGGTGACTCCGGCTGGGGCCAAGCTCGCCCACCGCAGTCAGGAGATCGTGGATCGGGTGCACGAGGAGGCGCTCGGCGCGCTGCCCGCCAAAGATCGCGACGTCTTCCTGCGCGCGATGGAACGCCTGGTGGAAGGGCAGCTGGCGCAACCGGTGGAGAACACCGCACGGCGCGCGCGCCAATAAAACTCCGCAACAGGATTGTCTGTAACGGAACTATCCGCTACGGTCCAAGGTATGTCTCACCGTTGGACCGCGCTCGGCGTACTCGCCACCGCAATGCTCATGACGATCCTCGACGGCAGCATCGTCACCGTCGCGATGCCCGCCATCTCCGCCGATCTCGGGTTCACCCCGGCCGGGCTGAGCTGGATCGTCAACGCGTACCTCATCGCCTTCGGCAGTCTGTTGCTGCTCGCTGGGCGGCTGGGCGACCTGCTGGGCCGTCGCCGCCTCTTCCTCGTGGGCATCGCGCTGTTCACCGCGGCCTCGCTGCTCGCGGGCGCCGCGACCAGCCCGGCCGTCCTGATCGCGGCGCGCTTCCTGCAGGGCGTCGGCAGCGCCACAGCCACCGCCGTCAGCCTCGGCATCCTGGTCACGCTGTTCACCGACGTCCGCGAACGCTCGCGGGCCATCGCCGTCTACAGCTTCACTGGTGCGGCGGGGGCCGCGATCGGCCAGGTCGTCGGGGGCCTGCTCACGGACGCCCTCAGCTGGCACTGGATCTTCCTCATCAACCTGCCGATCGGCGTCGCCGCGCTGATCGCCGCCGTCCGCACGCTCCCGGCGGACCGCGGGCTCGGGCTCGCCGCCGGCGCCGACGTGCTGGGCGCGCTGCTGGTCACCGGCGGCCTGATCCTGGGCATCTACGCGGTGGTCTCGGGTCAGTGGCCGTGGGCCGGCTCGCTCGCCGCGGTGTTCCTGCTGTCCTTTGTGGTACGCCAGAAGACCGCACGGAGCCCGTTGATGCCGTTGCGGATCTTCCGGTCGCGTGAGGTCTCCGTCGCCAACGTGGTGCAGGCGCTGACCGTCGCGGCATGCTTCGCCTTCCAGGTGCTCACCGCCCTCTACCTGCAGCGCGTCGCCGGTTATGACGCGACCGAGACAGGCCTTGCCATCCTGCCCGCCGCCGTGATGATCGGGGCGGTCTCGCTCGGCCTGGCCGCCCGGCTCAACGCCCGGTTCGGCGAGCGGAAGGTGCTGCTGACCGGCCTCGCGATGCTGACCGTGATGCTCGGCCTGCTGGCCCGGGTGCCCGTGCACGCCGACTACGTCACCGATCTGCTGCCGATCATGCTGCTCGCCGGCGGGTTCGGGCTGGTCCTGCCCGCGCTGACGACGCTGGGGATGTCCGGCGCGAAGGCCGACGACGCCGGGCTCGCCTCCGGCCTGTTCAACACGACTCAGCAGATCGGGATGGCGATCGGGGTGGCCGTGCTGTCCACTCAGGCCGCCGCGCGTACGGGGGATCTGCTCAGCGCCGGGCTCGGCGAGCCGGCGGCGCTCACGGGCGGCTACCGCCTCGCGTACGCCATCGGCGCCGGGCTGCTGATCGTGGCCTTCCTCCTGGCGTACACGCTGCTCCGAACGCGGAAGCCGGTGTCCGACGTGGAGCGGGTGTCCGACGTGGAGCGGGTGGCGGTCCGGGCGGAGGTGGGGGCTTCCTAAGGCGGCCGCCGATGTGTACGTTGTACACATGGCTCCTGGAACCGCGCAACGACTGGCCGACGCCGCCCTCGCGATCCTGATCGCCGAGGGGGCGCCGGCCGTCACCATGCGGCGCGTCGCCGCCGACGCGGGCGTGACCACGATGGCCACCTACCGCCATTTCCCGAACCGTGAGGTGTTGTTGCGGACGGTCGCCGTCGCCGCGCAGCGGGACGTGGCGGCGAAGTGGGGGCGGCGCGGCGGGTCCGACTTCGACAGTCAGCTGGCCGGGATGCTCGACGACTTCCTCGACTTCGCCCTCGGCCAGCCGCACCTCTACGGCTTCCTGCTCACCGACGTACGCGAAGGCGCGCGCCGGTTCCCCGAGGACTTCGCCGCCGGTGGCTCGCCGACGTTCGATCCGGTCGTCGTCGCCGTCCGCGGCTGGATGGCCGCCGGCGTCCTGCGCGCCGACGACCCGCTGGAGGTGGCGCTGGCCCTGACCAGCAGCGTGCAGGGGCTCGTGCAGCAATACCTCGGTGGCCGCATGGGGCTGCCCGAGGCCGATTTCCGGGCGTTGTGCGCCCGCACGGTGGGGAGAGTCCTGAATGGAATCCGAGGCTAGGCCGAGTCGCTGGATCGTCGCCGGAGCGTTCGTGGCGACGGCCGTCATGCTCTACTTCGGCACCGGGTTGACTCCGATCAGCTGGCTGACCTGGTTCGCGCCGCTGCCCGCGCTGTTGCTGGCGCCGCGGGTCCCGCTGCGGACGGCGCTGCTGGTGGCGTTCGGGGCGTACCTGGTCAGCACGTCGAACAGCTGGGCGTACTACGCGCATTCCTACGACGTGCCGCTGCCGGCGGGCATCGGCATCAGCATCGGCTACTCGATCGTCTTCGCCCTCGGGGTGTGGCTGTTCCGGGCCTGGGTGCAGCGCGGGTGGCCGCTGCTGGCGGCGTTCTCGGTGCCGGCGGTCTGGGTCGCGCTGCTCTACCTCACCGCGTCGGTGAGCCCGACCGGGATCAGCGGCACGCTCGCCGGCTCGCAGGTCGGCGTACCGGTCGTGGTGCAGACGGCTGCGGTGGCCGGGGCCTGGGGCGTGGAGTTCCTCGTCATGCTCGGCCCGGCGCTGCTGGCCGCGCTCCGCTTCGCTCCGGTACGCGTAGCCGCCGTCCTGCTCACCTTCGCCCTGGCCGTCGGCGGGTACGGCGTCCTGCGGCTGTCGGCGGAGAAGACAGCCCCGGCGCAGCTCGTGGCGGCGATGGTCCACGACACCGCACCGTGGGGTGTGGACATCACGTCGCCGGAGGGGCAGACCCTCTTCGACCAGTACGCCGCCGCCGTCGCGGCCTTGCCCGCCGAGGTGACCACGGTCGTGCTGCCGGAGGCCGCGTTCGGGGTGGACGACGCGTCGCTGCCGATCCTGCGGGACAAGGTGTCGGCGCTGGCGACCGGCCGGCGGACGACGATCGTGGTGGGCTACGCGCGCAGCTCGGACGGCCGCAAGTACAACGAGTCGCTCGCGGTGCCGGGCGACGGCGGGACGCCGGTGAGCTACCTCAAACACCACGACCTGGCGAGCGTCCTCGGCGACGACCTCGTCTTCGTGCCCAGCACGCCCGGCGCGAACGGCGGCGTGGGGCGATCGGCGCTGGCGATCTGCGCGGACGTGAACTTCCCGGACCCCGCTCGGGACTACGCCGACGCCGGGGCGACGATGCTGCTGATCCCGGCGGCCGACAACAACGAGGACGGCTGGCAGCATGCCCACACCGCAGTCCTGCGAGGCGTCGAGAACGGCCTGGCCGTCGTCTGGGCCGGGCGCTACGGGACGGCGATGATCGCCGACGGGCACGGCCGGGTTCTCGCGGAGGAACATGTGGGCCAGGCCGACGCCGTCACGGTGGTGGTCGCGCCTGTCCGGCCCGGTTCGAGCGACACGCCGTACACCCGGATCGGGGACTGGGCCGCTTGGTTGGCGGCCGCGATCACCGTCCTCGCAGCTGGGCTCCTGGTGCTCGGTTCCGTCCGGCGACGGGCGCCGGCCGGCCCGGCTTCGGCGGAGCCCATCCCCGAGGACGCCCGCGTGTAACGTACGCCGAATGATCACCGGCACGCTCGTCTCTCCGGAAACGGTCGACGACGAGACGAGCGGCCGGTGGCGACGGGATTTCCGCTGGCGGTGGGCCGCCCAGTCGGCCAGCGAAGCGGGCAGCGCCGTCGGCTACTCGGCGCTGCCCATCGTCGCCGTCCTGGTGCTGAACGCCTCCGACTTCCGGGTTTCCCTGCTGTCGGTGCTGTCGTCGGTGGTGAGCGCCATCCTCGCCGTCCCGCTCGGGCCGTGGATCGAGTACCACCGCAAACGGCCGATCATGATCGGGGCCGACGTCCTGCGGTTCGTGGCCGTCGGCTCGATCCCCGTCTCGGCGTACTTCGGGTGGCTGACGTATTGGCAGCTCTGCGCGGTCGCGATCACACAGATGGCCGCCCTGCTCGCGTTCAACGCCGCCAGCACCGCCGATCTGCGTACGCTCGTCCCGGCCGCCTTCCGGGCCGAGGCGAACAGCCGCTTCGAGACGACGCTGTGGACGGCGTACACCCTCGGCCCGCCCGCCGGCGGCGTGCTGATCTCGGCGTTGGGGGCGGCGGCCTCGATGGTCGTCAACGCGGTCAGCTTCCTCGCCTCCGCGTTCGGGGTCAGCCGCGTACGCACACCCGAGCCGCCGCCACCCCAGCGGGCCCACGATCAGCGCTGGTCGCGGGACCTGGTGGCGGGCTGGCGCTACATCCTGGGTCATCGCGGGCTGGCCGCGCTGTTCTGGAACTCCCTGCTCTTCGGCGGCTGCATCATGGGGACCTCCCCGCTGATCACCGTCTTCATGGTGCGCGACCTCGGCTTCGAACCCTGGCAGTACGGGGTGTCCTTCGGCCTGTCCGGCATCGCCGGGATCGCTGGGTCGCTGCTGGTCAAGCCGATCCTGGCCCGGTTCAGCCAGCACCAGGTCCTGCTGATCACCGGAGTCGGCCGGAACCTGTGGCTCGGTCTCATCCCGTTCGCCACCACGGGGACCAGCGGCTTCGTCCTGATCACGGTCTCGGAGTTCCTGCTGCTGCTGTTCGTCGGCGTGTTCAACCCGACCTTCGCCACCTACCGGATGAACGCCACCGACGACCAGCACATGTCCCGGGTCGCGGTGGCCTGGTCGATCAGCACGAAGGTCGCCCAGCCGATCTTCATCGCCGCCGCCGGTGCGCTCGCCGCGGCCACCAGCGCGCGTACCGTCCTGATCGTGTATTCGATCCTCCTGATCACCTCGTCTGTGCTGCTCCCGTGGCGTGGCGACCAGCGCGGTGTGCAACGATGACCTTGTGCAGCCGGATCCACTCGCGCAGGCTCAGGAGTACGCGAGCAGCGGCGACTTCGCCGCCGCCATCCGGCTCGCCCGGGAGGCCGAGGACACGTACGCGCCCACCGCGCCGGACGATCTCGAAGCCGCGACGAATCTGCTCTGGGTACGCCTGAACCTGGGGCGCTGGCTCGCCGTGCAACGGCAGCCGGACCGGCGGGCCGCGCTCGCCGTGCTCGACGCGGCCGAGCAGACCTGGCGTACGCCGATCGTCCAGCGCTCGGAGATGGTGCACCTGCTCGGCGCGGAACTCATGTCGCTGCGCAGCTTCGTGCTCCGGCAGGTCGGCCGGGCCGCCGACAGCATCGCCGCCGCGGATCAGGCGCTGCTGTTCTTCGCCGATCTGGAGGCGGTCGCGCCCGAGGCGCTGTCCGCCGTCGGGCGCGTGCCGATCCTGCTCAACCGGGGCGCGGCGCTGGCCGACATCGGGCGTACCGACGAATCGGTCACGCCGCTGACGCTTGCGCTGGACCTGTTGCGCTCCAGCGGCACGATCCACCGGGAGCTGGAAGTCGAGCTGCTGGTCCTGCGCGGCACCTCGAACACCCTGCTCGCCCGGTTCACCGAGGCCGAACAGGACGAGACCGAGGCGATCACGCTGGCCCGCGCCCAGTCCAGCCGGGCCGCCCGGCATCTGCTGGCGGCCGCCCTCAACAACTACGCCACCACGCTGACCCGGATGCGCCGCCTCGACGAGGCGCTCGACTCGGTCGGGGCGGCGATGGGTGTGCTGCGGGAGATCGACGGCGAACCGGCGACCGCGTTCCAGCGCCGCCGCTGGGGGATTCCGCTGTCGACGGAGGCGGAGATCCTGCTGGCGCTGGGCCGCAAGGCCGACGCCGCCCGGTCGGCCCGGCTCGCCGAGCCCATCATGCGCGAGTACGCCGACGAGCTGCCCGACCTGGTCGCGGGCTCGCTGGCGAACGTCTGCCTGCTCATCGGCGACGCCGAGGACGACCTCCCGTACGCACAGGAGGCGTACGAGCGGTTCACCGAGCTGACGGACCGGTTCCCCGGCCGGTACGACTATTGGTGGCGGCGGTCGGCCGACGTCGTGGCCCGGCTGACCGGTGATCGGACCAGCGACTAGGCCGTCGCCGGGCGCGACCGTCGTTTGAGGACCACGCCGGTTCCGGCGAGGATCAGGCCGAGCGCGGTCATGCCGAGCGCCACCGGCCACTGGTACGCCGACGGCAGGTGCAGCGCGAGGAACCAGGACCGTTCGACCTCGCCCGTCAGCAGCATGACGATCGGGACGAGGCCCTGCGGGAACAGGGGGATCCAGCAGACCGTCAGCAGGAACATCGCCGCCGTACGCGTACCGGCGGTCTTGATCGGAGCCGGGCGGCGCAGCGGATGCAGGGGGCGCACGGGGCGCAGGGACGGGGCGACCCGGCGCGTCGGCCCGGACCGCATGAGGTGCAGCACTTCCGGCCCGTGCGTGTCGAGCCGGCGCTGAGCGAGCCGGCCCAGCAGCCAGAACAGTCCGATGCCGGAGACGACGCCGGTGATGATGCCGCCGACCGGATCGCGCTGCGCGACGAGGAACGCCGGCCCGGCCGCGGCAGCCGCGAGCACCAGGCAGAGCAGGACCTGCCCGAAGTCGGTCGGGTTCTCGAGGAGGTTGCCGGACCGTTTGTGAGGGTCGGTGATCGGTACGAGCCGGACCAGCGACAACAGGACCACGAGTCCGGCGCAGCCGCCGAGCACGGCCGGCAGGAGCGCCAGCAGCAACGGCCATCGATCGTGGTGGCCGGTCGCGGCGGTCAGCGCCACGGTGAGCCCGACCGCCGGCGGCGCGACCAGCGCCAGCCAGGCCAGCTGGCGGCCCCGGACGTCCACACCGGACGCCCCGGGGACGGTGAGCGTGATCCACAGCGCGGTGCCGTCCTCGCCGTAGAGGCCGGCCGACATCGCCGCCGCGATCAGCACGAACAACAGCCCGGTCCAGGGTAGGAAGTCGGACGATCCGGCGGCCAGCGGCAGTACGCAGAAGAACACCGCGTAGAGGAACGCGAAGACGGCGAAGTGCACCCGCCGGAAGTCGCGCAGCCAGGTCCGGGTCTCCTTCACGAACACCGCCGCCAGTGGACCCCGCGCGCGGTACTCCCGTTCGGCCCGGCGCCGCGTACCGGTGGTGGAGGGGCGGGTCGTCATCCGCTGGCGCAGCAGGGCGGCCCAGGCCCAGAGCAGCAGCCCGCACAGGAGGATCAAGCCGGTCAACGCCACGGCCACGATCAGCCAGTCCGACCGGCCCGCCGCCTCGACGGCCGCCAGCGACCAGCCCGACGGCAGGAGCCGAAGCGAAGCCGACACCGCGTCCGGCAGGCCCGACCCGGCAACCGAGCCGGCCGCCGGGAACAAGGCCCAGCCCGACCCGGTCAGCGCCATCACGAGCGCGCTGAACACGGCGGTCGCGGCGGCCCCGGCCCGCGTACGCATGACGCGGTTGATCACACCGGTGGTGACCCGCGACAGCAGGACGGCCAGCGTCAGCTGGAGCAGCACCGCCGGGACGGCGACGACGACCGCCGCCGTGTCCAGCCGGGACGCCAGCACGACGAGGCCGGCGAACGCGACCAGCGACACGACCGGGGCGGCGCCGACGAAGGACGCGCCGAGCAGTCCGGCCGCCAGCCGCCGGGGGCTCACCGGGAGCTGGGCGAAGATCTCCGGCCGCAGCGTGTCGTCGCCCCCGCCGAACATCGCCGGTCCGATCATCCAGCCGAGCACCCAGAACGCCAGGGCGATGCCGAGGAGGTCGGCGCGGGTGGCGAAGTAGAGCGTCACCGCGGCGAGCAGCAGCCCGGCCGACAGCCCGCCGATCAGGTTCTCGGCCTGCTTGCCGCCGAGGCTGTTCCGCAGGACGGCGAGCTTCATCCGGATCAGGACGCCAGCCATGCCAGTCCCTTCGACGCCGCCTCCGGTGCCCCCACGAGACTCACGAACCGGTCTTCGAGACTGATCCCCGCGGTCACTTCACTGATCGGCCCGGTGGCCAGGACCCGGCCGGAGCCGATGACCGCCACGTGATCGCAGAGCTGCTCGACGACGGCCATCACGTGGCTGGAGAAGACGACCGTCCCGCCACCTTCGACGAACCGGCGCAGGATCGTCTTGACGGTCGCGGCCGAGATCGGGTCCACCGCCTCCAGCGGCTCGTCCAGCACCACGAGCCGGGGCGCGTGGAGCAGCGCGGCGGCGAGCGCGACCTTCTTGCGCATGCCGGTCGAGTAGTCGGCCACCAGAGTGCCGTCGGCGCCGTCCAGCTCCAGCAGCGTGAGCAGCTCGTCGGCGCGCTCGGTCACCACCCGCCGGTCCAGTCCCCGCAGCAGGCCGAGGTAGGTCAGCATCTCCCGCCCGGTCAGCCGCTCGGGCAGCGCCACCCCGTCCGGCAGGACGCCGAGCAGCCGCTTGGCCTCGGCCGGTTCCCGCCAGACGTCGTGGCCGAAGATCGTCGCCGTGCCGCCGTCGGGACGCAGCAGGCCGACCGCCATCGACAGGGTGGTGGTCTTGCCCGCCCCGTTCGGCCCGACGAAGCCGAAGAACGAGCCGGCGGGCACTTCGAGGTCGAGCCGGTCGACCGCGGTCTGCCGGCCGAACACCTTGTGCAGGCCGGAGATCCTCAACGCGTACGGGGGCATGGCTCCCAGCCTGGTGGTGGCCCGCCCGATGATCAACGTAGAATTTGCCGCCACACCGATAATCGGCCGGTTATCGGATGGAGGGACGGTCGTGGAACTGCGGGACATCGAGATCTTTCTGACGCTGGCCGAGGAGCTGCACTTCGGGCGGACGGCGGAACGGTTGCACGTCTCCCAGGCCCGGGTCAGCCAAGCCATCCGGAAGCAGGAGCGGCGCATCGGCTCCCCGCTGTTCGACCGCACGAGCCGCCGGGTGGAGCTGACCCCGATCGGGCATAAGCTGCGCGACGACCTGCGGCAGGCGTACGACTTGATCCAAGGCGGTCTGGCGCGCGCCGCCGCAGCGGGCAGCGGGCTGCACGGGACGCTGCGGCTGGGCGTCATGGGAGCGCTCGGCAACGAGCTGCGTCCCGTCATCGAGAAGTTCGAGGCCCGGTACGCCGAGTGCGACGTGCTGATCAGCGAGTTCCACTTCAGTGACCCGTTCGGCGGGCTGCGTGCGGGCGAGGTCGACGTCCAGCTGATGTGGCTGCCGATTCGGGAGCCCGACCTCGTCCACGGGCCGTCGCTGCTGACCGAGGGGCGCGTTCTGGCCGTGGCCAGCACGTCGCCGCTGGCCGATCGGGCCTCGGTCTCGTTGGAGGACCTCGGCGACCTCGTCGTGCTGGATCCGGGGACCGTGGTGCCCGCGTACTGGATCGAGTCGATGCTGCCGCAGCGTACGCCGCAGGGCCGGGTGATCCGGCGGGGGCAAGTGGCCCGGACCTTCCACGAGGTGCTCGGGCACATCGCCGGCGGCCGCTTGGTCAGCCCGCTCAACGCGCACGTCTCCCGGTACTACAGCTATCCCGGCATCAGGTTCGTGCCGATCGAGGACGCGCCGCTGACGGAGTGGGCGCTGGTCTGGCCGCGCGCCTCGGCCGCCGACCCGATCCTGAAGGCCTTCGTGGACACCGTCCAGGGCGGTTGATCCGGCTAGTCCTGCAGTTTCCGCAGTACGCGAGCCAGGTCGGCGCGGTCGGTCGGGTCCAGCGCGGAGAACAGCCGCTCGCCCTCGGCCTGCCGGGCCCGGTCCACGCCGTCGGCGACCGCCTTGCCCGCGTCGGTCAGCGTGACCAGGACGGCCCGCCGGTCGGTGGGGTCGGGCTGGCGGCTGACGAGGCCGCGGCTCTCCAGATCGTCGACGACCTCGGTGGTCGACCGGGGCGCGATGCGCAGGTGGTCGGCGAGCGAGCTGAGTCGCAGCTCACCGTGTCGATGCAGGGTGGCCAGCGCACGCCACTGCGACGGGGAGATGTTCCAGGGCTCGAGCGCCAGCTTCGACAGATGCCGCATCTGGCGCGCGACCGCCCAGAACAGGTCAGACAGGCTCTCCGAGTCCACGGGACCAGCGTACCAGCGACTAGCGCTGCACCCTCATGATGAGGTAGCCTCAGTAAGTGGTAACCTCAGTACTAGAGCTTTGAGAAGAGAGGCAACCCCTTGGATTTCCCCGTAGACACCGGCCGCCGGGGTGGCGGCATGCAGCCGAGGCCCGGCAAACTCAGCGCGGCTGAGAAGGCCCAGGCCCAGTCCGTGTCCCTGCGCCGCGTCGGCGCCCTGTTCACCGGTGACCGAGGCAAACTCGCCGTCGTCGTCGCGATCATCGTGGCCAGCTCGGTCATCTCGATGGCCTCCCCGTTCCTGCTGCGCGAGGTCATCGACGTCGCGCTGCCGCACGCCGACCTGACACTGCTGGTCTGGCTCGTGCTCGGCATGGTCGCCGTGGCCGCCGTGACCTCCGTCCTCGGCGTCCTCCAGACCTGGATATCGACCGCCGTCGGCCAGCGGATCATGCACCGGCTCCGGACCGAGGTCTTCAGCCACCTGCAGCGGCAGTCGATGGCCTTCTTCACGCGTACGCGGACCGGCGAGGTCCAGTCGCGCATCACCAACGACATCGGCGGCATGGAATCCGTGGTCACCTCGACGGCCACGTCGATCGCCGCCAACCTGACCACCGTGGTCGCCACCGCCGTCGCGATGGCCGCCCTGTCGTGGCAGCTCTCGCTCGTCTCGCTGGTCGTGCTGCCCCCGGCGATCTTCCTGACCCGGCGGGTCGCCCGGATGCGCCGCGCGATCACCGCCGAACGCCAGCGGGAGCTGGCCGACCTCAACGTGACCATCGAGGAGGGCCTGTCGATCAGCGGCGTGCAGCTGAGCAAGACGATGGGCACCTCGGCCGCCCTGATCGACCGGTTCACCTCCTCCTCGCGCCGCCTCATCGACCTCGAACTGCGCTCGGAGCTGGCCGGGCGCTGGCGGATGGCCTCGATGTCGGTCGTGTTCGCGGCGATCCCGGCCGTGATCTACCTGGCCGCCGGGCTGCCCGGGTCGCGCCTGACGATCGGCACGCTGGTCGCCTTCACCGCCCTGCAGTCGAGCCTCTTCCGGCCGCTGATGGGCCTGTTCAACGTGGGCGTCACGGTCACCGCGTCGATGGCCCTGTTCGGCCGCATCTTCGAGTACCTGGACCTGCCGATCGACATCCGGGAGCCGGCGAAGCCGGTCCGGCTGTCCCGGCCCGCGGGTCACCTGCGCTTGGAGAACGTCTCCTTCCGGTACGCCGACAGCCCGGTCGACGCCGTCGCCGCAGTCGACCTGGACGTCCCGGCGGGCACCTCGCTGGCCCTGGTGGGGGAGACCGGATCCGGCAAGAGCACCCTCGCCGGACTGATCGCGCGCCTGCACGATCCGACCGCCGGCCGCGTCACGATCGACGGCGTCGACCTGCGCGACATCGCGCTGGCCGACCTGGCCGGGATCGTCGGCGTGGTCAGCCAGGAGACCTATCTGCTGCACACGACCGTCCGCGAGAACCTGCGGTACGCCAAGCCGGACGCGACCGACGCCGAGATCGTCGACGCCGCCCGGGCCGCCCAGGTGCACGACCTGATCATGTCGCTGCCGGACGGCTACGAGACCGTCGTCGGCTCCCGGGGCCACCGCTTCTCCGGCGGGGAGAAGCAGCGCATCGCCATCGCGCGTACGCTGCTGCGCGATCCCAAGATCCTGGTGCTCGACGAGGCGACGAGCGCGCTGGACACCGAGACCGAGCGGGCCGTGCAGCGGGCGTTCGACCGGCTCACCGAGGGCCGGACGACGGTCACCATCGCGCACCGGCTGTCGACCGTTCGCGACGCCGACCAGATCGTGGTGCTCGACCACGGGCACGTCGCCGAGGCGGGGCAGCACGAGACGCTGCTCTCCGAAGGCGGCCGGTACGCGGCCCTGGCCGCCACGTGATCCTCAGTAGCCGACGGTGATCCGGCGCCGGATCGCGTTGCCCTCTTCGAGTTCGTCGGCGAACGCGACGGCGTAGTCCTCGGCGCTGACGAAGCTGGTGCCGTCGGCGTCGGCGAGCAGGTCGTCCCCGCCCATCCGGAACTTCCCCGTACGCTCACCGGGCGCGATGGCCGCCGACGGCGACAGGTAGGACCAGTCGAGGTCGTCGACCTTCCGGATGAGGTTCAGGGCGTCCCGGTGCGCCATCGAGGTGGGCTTCCACTCGGCGGGGAACGTCGGGGTGTCGACGAGGTCCCCGCCGCCGGGGACCTTCAGACTGCCCGCGCCGCCGACGAACACGATGCGGCGTACGCCTGACTTGCGAGCACCGTCGAGCAGGCCGGTGGTCACCGGGACCACGTTGTCGGGGTCGATGTGCAGGGCCGAGGCGATCACGTCGTAGCCCTCGGCCGCGGCGGCGACCGAGTCCGAGTCGGTCGCGTCGACGGTGACGGCCGGAATGTCCGGCGACGGGCTGTGCCCGGTCCGGCTGGCGCTGGTCACCCGCTCGCCTCGGTCGGCGAGTTCGGTCGCGATCCGGCTGCCGAGGGTCCCGGTCGCTCCGAACAGCAGTATCCGCATGCGGCCAGCGTATCGGCGCTCCGGCGGCCCGGGAGCGGTTTCGGCGGCCGGGCTAGCATCCGATCATGCATGTGATCGAGCTTTCCTTCGACGGGAACCCGGACCGGCTGGCCGCCCGCCCGGCGCACCGGGAGTACCTGGCCGCGCTGCACGCCGAAGGCGTCGTGGTGGCGTCCGGCCCGTTCCCGGACGACAGTGGCGCGCTGCTGATCTTCGACGTCGACCGGGCTCGGGTCGACCAGATCATCGCGGAGGACGCCTACTACCGGGCGCCCGGGGTGACCGTCGTGTCCGTCCGCGAGTGGTCGCCCATCTTCGGGCGCGCCCTCGACAAGTAGCGCGCCCCCGGCGCGGAGATCGTCCGCACCACCACGCCGAGCAGCCGGTCGACGCCGAAGTAGCCGGCGTGCCGGGAGTCGTGGGAGCGGGCGGGGTTGTCGCCCAGCACCACCAGCTGTCCCTGGGGGACCCGATCGCCGACGGCCGTCCGCAACGCGGGCACGTCGCGGGGGATCGGGTCCCCTGGCACGGCGGCCACCCGCTTCACGATCCAGCCGTCACGCGAAAGTCCACTGAGGACGATGACCTGGCGGGTACGCACGGAGTCCGGCGCGACGCGGCGTACGAGGAGCCGATCGCCGGGGTGATAGGTGGGCAGCATGCTGTCGCCGACCACCGTCACGACCACATGCCTGTGGCGTGCTCGGAGGACGAGGGCGATCAGCAGCAGCACGACCGCCGATGCGACCGCCACCGCGACGGCGATCACGCGGAGACCTCGTCCCGGTAGCCGGCCGCCTGCCGGGTGAACAGGCGGGCGTACGCCGCGCCGTTGGCCAGCAGGACCGGATGCGTGCCGTCCTCCGACACCCGGCCGTCGGCCAGCACCACGATCCGGTCGGCGTCCCGGACCGCGCCGAGCCGGTGCGAGATCAAGATCCCGGTACGCCCGGCGCGCAGCCGCCGCAGCCGTTGGTGCGCCTCGTACTCGGCGTCGGGATCGAGACCCGAACTGGGCTCGTCGAGGATCATCAGATCCCGGTCCTGCCGCAGGAACGCCCGGGCCAGCGCCAGCCGCTGCCATTGGCCGCCCGACAGCAGCACCCCCGTCGCCGGGTCGTCGCCGTCCTCGGCCGGTTCGGCGGTGAAGCCTCGGCTGAGCATCGTGGCGTACCCGGTGGGGAGGGCACTGAGCACGGGGTGGATTCCGGCGTCCCTAGCCGCCTGTTCGACGCGATCGGGCTCGGCGGTGAGGTCGCCGACCGCGATGTTCTCCGCCGCCGTCAGCTCGTACGCGACGAAGTCCTGGAATACCGCCGCGATCCGCTTCCGCAGTTCCTCCGGAGCGATCTCCCGGATGTCGAGCCCGTCCCAGCTGATCGTGCCCCGAGTCGGGTCGTAGAACCGGCACAGCAGCTTGACGAGGGTGCTCTTGCCCGCGCCGTTGTGGCCGACGAGCGCCACGGTCTGGCCGTGCGGGATGACCAGGTTCACGCCCTGAAGGACCCAGGGCAGATCCGGTCCGTATCGGAACCACACGTCGCGAAGCTCGATGCCCCGGCGTAGCGGCGGCAGTTCACGGCCCGGGCGCGCCACCGGCAGATCGTCCCCGGCCGTGACGACCTCGACGTGATGGCCGAAGACCAGCAGCTGCTCGTACGCCATCACCCCGGCCGAGACCAGCACGTTCAGCGCGGACTGCACCCCCGCGACGGCGGCGACGAACATCGAGACGTCGCCGACGCCGATCCTTCCGTCGGCGGCCGCCACGATGGCCCAGACGAGCCCGGCTCCGGCGACGGCGGCGGAGATCCCGGCGAGGCTCGCCTGGACGGCGAACTCCCGCCGATCCATCCGGCGGCGTTCCCGGTTCGCCGTACGCAGCTCTGCGAGCATCCGTCCACGAAGGAACCCGCCGAGGTCGAACAGCCGGATCTCCTTGGCCGCGTCGACGGTGGCCATCAGGTGGGCGTAGAACATCTCCCGGCGTTCGGCCGGCCCGATCCGCCACATCATCGTGACCCGCTGGCGGGAGAGGCGCAGTTCGATGAGGACCGCCGGGACCGCCGACGCGACGACGATCGCGGCGAACGCGGCGTTGATCACCGCCAGGGAGGCCAGGAATCCGGCGAGGGTGAGCGCACTGCGGGCGGCGCTCAACGCGGTGTCGACGAGGCGGCCGGGATTACGGGCGCTCTGCTGAGCCAGCCGCAGCCGGTCGAGGAAGGCCGGATTCTCGAACCGGGCGAGTCCAGGCGCCCGCGACACCGCTGCGAACAGTTCGTCCTTGGTCCGCAGCGAAGCCCGGCGGTCCACTTCGGCCCGCAGATACTGCCCGGCGTGGGTGGCGGTCGCGGCGGCGGTCCCGACCACCGCGACCGCCACGGCCAGCTTCAGCAGCCCATCGGTGTGGCCGCCGACGACCCCGTCGAGGACCGCCTTGGTCAGCCAGGCCAGCGCGACCGGGGTGGCCGCGCCGACCAGGGTGACGGCGAGATAGCCGAGGACGTGGAACGGGGCTGCCCGCCAGACGGTGCCGGCGGCCCGAGACGCCGTGCGGAGCAGACGGGCCCGGGGTACGCCGGTCATGCCGCGGCGCTGGCCGGCAACCGGGACAGCCGGGTGCCGCGGCCCGTCACCCGGCCGCCCGCGTCGAGCCGGAAGAACGTCGGGAAGGCGCGTACGCCGAACGCGTCGGCGAACGGCGCGGTCGCGTCGTCGACCACCACTCGCGTCACCGGTTCGAGCAAGGTGACCAGCGGCTCGGGATCGCCCGACCGGCCGTCGACGACCACCAGCACCCGGTCGCGGTCCTGCGCGGCGGCCCACGCCACCAGGTCGGGCAACTGCTCGTGGCAGGCCTGGCAGTCCGGCGACAGGAAGGCGACCACCGTGCCGTCGGCGATGAGTTCCCGGTCGACCGGCGCGCCGTCGGTCGCGGTGGCGCCGAACGCGCCGACGACGTCTCCGACGGCGGTCGCGGCGACCTGGCTCGTCAGGCCGGGAGTGGCGCCCACGATCTCGTACAGGGCGTCGAGGAGCTTGGTGTGTTCCCGGATGCGCCGGACGACGCCCAGGAGGAGCAGCAGGTTCAGCAGGCCGAGGACGGCGGCGAACGCGGCGATCGCGATCAGGACGGGCATGGGGACCTCCGAATCAAGACGGGACGACCCAGCCCCAACGGCGGCGGAAGCCGGTGGGGCTGGGTGTTCACTGGCCGGTGTTACCGGTCAGCACCACTCCTCGCTGCTGGAGCTCTGGAGGCAGCTGCCGCAGTGCGAGGTGCCGTTGGGGTAGTAGCAGCAGTACTTCCACTTGTTGGTCCCGCAGCACTGGTAGTCGCAGTCGGTGGCCCGGGCTACCGTGTGCGGCGCGACGAGCTCGAGGAGCCGGTCGGCGATTCTGGTGACGACGCGCATCGAACCGTCCTTTCGCGTGTCCGGCGGGCACCACGCCCGCGCGGAGCGGCAGCGGTACGCCGGCCCACACCGTCGTCCGGCCGCTCGCCGCAGCGTGGCGTATCGGTCTGCGTGAATTCTTAATGAAATGTCAACGGTCGATGTATTGGGCGGCGACGCGCTCGCGTACGCCGGTCGCCGCCCGGGTGTCGCCGACGACCTCGTAGTACTCGGCCGCCTGCTTCCAGGCGTCCAGCCCGGCGGCCGTGTCGCCGGCGCTGAGCTGGGTCGTGCCGAGGCGTACCAGGGTCTCCGCGGCGGCGTGCAGATCGTCGGAACCGTGCAGCAACTCGGCGGCCCGCTCGTAACCGGCCACCGCGGCGGCGTACTCGCCCCGGCGGTGGTGGATGTAGGCGATGCTGTCCCAGGCGTGTCCCTCGCCCTGGGCGAATCCCAGCTCGGCGAGAATGCGCTGGGCGCGACCGCAGTCGGCCAGCGCCTGTTCGTACTGCCCGGCCTCGGCCCGCCACCAGCCCGCGGTGTTCAGCGCCCGGGCCTCGCCCAGCTCGTCGCCGGCCCGATGGAACAGCTCACCGGCCCGGGCGACCTGCTCGATCTGGTCGCCCGGCCGAACCCGGCTCATCGGCCCGGACGCGCCGAGGTAGACATGGGCCAGCAAGGCCGGCTCGTCGAGGTCGCGATGCAGCTCGACGGCCCGGTCGAAATGCTGGACCGCCTCGTGGTCCCGGCCCAGCTTCGCGTACGCCCGCGCGATGCTGTTGTGGCAGCGGGCCTGGGCCAGCCGGTCGGCCAGCCGTTCCGCGGCCGCCACTGCGACCGCGTGCACCCGCAGAATCTCCTCCCACTGCCCGCGACGCTGGAGGAACTCGGCGAACGCCCACGCGATCTGCCAGGCGTGGCGATCCTGACCGGCCTTGGTCGCGGCGGCCACAAGTCCCGGAAGCAGGGCGGCTTCATCGGCGTACCACTGGAGAGCGGAACCGGGCGTGAGCGGCTCGATCACCGTGCCGCGCGCGGGGGCCGGGATCGTGAGCCGATCGCGATGCGGATAGCAGAGCGCGTTGGCCGCGCAGGCGGTGTGCAGGGTGTGATCGAGCAGCCGCCGCAGAGCCGCGCGGCGCTCGGGACCGCGGATCTGCTCGGCGGCGTAGGCCCGCAGGAGGTCGTGCAGCTGGAGCCGGCCGGACGGCCGCAGCCCGACGAGGTTGGCCCGATCCAGTTCCAGCACGCCCTCACGGGTGCGGTCCACTGTGGTGGCGGCCAGGCTCGCCGCAGCGGCCAGCGACAGGTGTGGGCCTGGATGGCAGCCGAGATGGCGGAACAGCCGGGCAACCGATGTAGACAGATCGCGATAGGACCGTCCGAACACACCACGAAGGTCCACAGTGGGATCGCTGTGCCGGAAGGGCTCCAGGTTCGCGTCGGCCGTCTGCGACGCCACATCCGACAGCGGCAGGTCCGGATGCGCGGCGAGCCGGGCCGCGACGATCGCCAGGGCGAGCGGCAACCGACCGCAGCGCTGGACGATCTGGCTGGTCGCGGTGGGTTCGGCGGCCAGTCTCGCCATGCCGAGCCGAGCGGCCAGCAGCTGGTACGCGTCCCCTTCGGGCAGGACGTCCAGCCGGATCAGCTCCGCGCCGGTCGTGACGGTGAGGCTGGACAGATCGAGCCGGCTCGTGACGAGGGTCAGGCAGCCGGGCGCGACGGCGAGCAGCGGCCGGACCTGTTCCTCGGACCGTGCGTCGTCGAGCATCACCAGCACCCGGCGTCCACTCAGGATGCTGCGGTAGAGGCCGGTCTGCGCGGCGAGGCCGGCCGGCACCCGATCCGGCGGCACCCCCAGCGCGCCGAGGAACTGCGGGAGGACCGCGCCCGGATCGGCACTGCTCAGATCGGCGTGCAGCCGCCCGTCCGGGAAGCGGGCGGCCTGCCCGGCAGCCCACTGAGCGGCCAGAGTGGACTTGCCGACGCCGGGTTGGCCGGAGATCAGCCCGACCCCTCCGCTGCCGGCGAGCGAATCGAGCTTCGTCAGCTCGGCTGTACGCCCGGCGAACCCGCGCAACGGGCCCGGCACCTGCGACGGGACCAGCTCGGCCGAAGCGTGGTCGGCTCGCAGGATCACCTGATGCGTCTGCCGCAGGACGCTGCCCGGTTCCACGCCCAGCTCGTCGACCAGCGTCCGGCGTACGCGGGCGAAGGCGGCCAGCGCCTCAGCGGTCCGGCCGTTGGCGTGCAGTGCCGCGACGAGCACCGCCGCCAGCGGCTCGTCCAGCGGATACTCCGCGACCAGCGGCGTCACCGCGGCGACGACCGCGCCCGCGTCCCGCTCCGTCGACACCTGCGCCCAGCGCAGCAGCGTCTCCTTGCGTTCGTCCCGCAGCCGCTGGCGTACGCGGTCGGGCCACTCGCCGGGCAGCCCGCACATCGGATCGCCCTGCCAGAGCCGCAACGCCTCGGTCAACGTCGACGCGGGATCGGGCTCGCCGCGGGCGCGCTCGGCCAGTTCCCGGAACCGCAGGAGGTCGACCGCCGACTCCGCCACGTCGAGCAGGTAACCGCCGAGCCGGCCGATCACCGTCCCGTCGCCGGCCAGCACCTCATGCCGAATGCGCGTGATCAGGGTCTGGAGCGTACGCCGTGCTCCGGGCGGCACGTGCTCGCCCCAGACCCGGCCGAGCAATGCGTCGACCGGCACCACCCGGCCGGCCTCCCAGGCCAATGCGGCCAGGGTCAACGCGACCTGCGGCGGGCGTACCGGCCGGACCAGGCCACCGCGTTCCACCTCCACCGGGCCGAGCAGCCGGATCAGCACGGTGGGGCACCCGGGCGCCGAACATCGACGTATGGCACTCCAACAACTTATCCACCCGCCTCACCTCCCGACAACGTCCCAGCTCATCCGGCTTCGCGCGCAGACCGCCGTGGCGTTGATCATGGAGTTGACCACCCCGACACACCGGCGAGACCTCAGTTAACTCCATGATCAACGGGGAGGTGGAAGAGGGCGGCGGCGTTGCGCCAGGCGAGGCGCTCGGCAGTGAGCGCGGCCGGGGCGGTGGGTGCGGCCGGGGCGGTGGGTGCGGAAGGGGTGGTGGGGGCGGCGAGGCCGGAGGCGAGGACCGCGCCGAGGGCGGAGGCCGGGTCGATGAGGGTCGAGTCGGTGCCGAACAGCAGCTGGCGGTCGTCCACTGCCGCCAGGACGGCAGCGATGCGCCCGGCCGGGGCCTGCGACCACGAGGGTTCCAGGTACAGCCGATCGCAGGACTGGGCTGCTTCGATGGCGTACCGATAGCCGTCGGCGCCCATGTGCCCGGCGATCGCCCGCAGCCGGGGCCGATCCACACAGGACTGTGCCAGGTCGAGCACCGTACGCCCCCAGGTGTGCACGAGCACGGGGCAGTCCAGCTCGGCGAGCATCGTCAGGGCGTCCTGGGTCTGCGGCGAGGTGATCGGCGACTCCGTGTAGTCGGTGTGCAGCTTCGCGCCGACGAACCGGCCGTTCCCCAGGTACCGCTCCAGGTCCCGCCGAGCGTCGTCGAGCCGTCGCGGGTTGACCGTCACGTAGCCGTAGAGCCGGTCGCTGTCCGCCAGCGCGGCGGCCATCGCGGCGTTGCCGGAGACAGCGTCGTAGCAGACCGCCTCGGTGGCCGAGACGATCGCGAGGTCGATGCCGTATCGGTCCATGGCGGCCAGGTTGGCCTCGACCGACCCGATCTCCATGGTGAAGAACCACGGACCCCAGTGCCCGTGCACGTCGATGATCACGGCTTCACTCCCAACAGGCGCATCGCGGTGCCGCCGGCGACCAGGGCGATCTCGTCGGCGCTCAACCCGCAGCGGGCCAGTCGCAGCCGGGGCACGGCGGACTCGGCGTACGGGGTGCGCGAGCCGTAGACGAGCCGGTCGACCCCGACGACGGAGGCGACCGTCTCGACCGCGTCCGGCGAGTTCAGCAGCCGCGTCGAGGTGTGGAACCCCGCCTCCTCCCGGGCCGCCACCAGGAAGTCGCCGAGGTGGTAGAAGTGCGTGTCCAGGAAGACCACGGTCGCGCCCAGCCCCGCGAGCGGCTTCCAGAATCGGCGTACGTCACCGCCGGTGAGCAGGACGAACCCCAGCTCGGTGGCCCGGCGGGCGAGGTGCCGGACGGCCGGGAAGTCCGCCTCGGCGTGCTGCTCCTCCGGGAACAACCGGATCGCGCGTACCCCCAGGCCGGCCAGCCGGTCCAGCTCCCGCTCCGCGCCGAGCGCGTCGCGCAGGTCCAGTCCGCCGACCGGCGCGAAGCCCGTCGCCAGCACCTCGTCATTGCCGCTTCGCACGTCGAACAGCGCCGCGCGCAGGCTCGCGACCGCCGCCGCTTCGGTGTTCGCGTCGCGCAAGACCGCGCCCAACTCAGCCGGGTCGGTGATCCCGCCTTCCTTCCCCGGGTACGCACCCAGCAGCGCATCGACATCGAAAGTGATCCGCAGCTGCGCCAACTGCGCCGCGATCTGCCTAAAGGGCACGGACTACCTCCAGTACTCGCTCGCGTTCGCCGGCCGGCAACTCCGGGCCGTGCGGGTCGACGGCGTACTCGGGTGGGATGCGGCCTTCGGCGGCGGCCACCCAGAGCATCCGCTGCACGTAACCGTCGACGGGATCGCCGAAGATCGTCTCGGCGTACCGGTCGAAGGCGGTGGTGTCGCCGATCTCGCCGGCGAGGGCCGCCCGCAGTACGCGGGCGGTCGCCGGTACCGCGGCCGCCGCGATCCCGACCAGCGCCGCCTGTGCGCCCCAAGCGACCGACGGCACGAACATCAGGTCCTCGCCGGTGATCGCCAGCCGGTCGGCGGCGGCCGTCGCCGTGATCGCGTCCTTGCAGGCGGCGTCGTCGCGGAGCAGCGCGACCTTCAGCCCGGCGACGCCCGGCAGCTGGACCAGGTCGCGCAGGACCGGCAGCGGATACGGCCGCAGGTAGAGGTCGAAGGCGAGCAGCGGCACGCCGGCCGCCTGCCACAGCGCCTCGTGAAAGGCGACCGCCTCGTCCGGCGCGGGCGGGAAGACGAGCAGCCCGTCCGCGCCCAGCTCGGCGGCCCGTTCGGCCTGCCGGACGTCGGTCACGCCCACGATCACCGGTACGCTGGTCCCGAGCGCGATCCGGATCACCTCGTCGCGTACGGGGTCGGGTTGGAACGGACCCCGGCCGGTGTGGGCCAGCACGGCCAGTCCGCCGGCCCCGTCGGCGGCCAGTCCGCCGAGGTAGCCGGCGAGGACCCCGGCGTCGAGGCCGTCCGGCCCGGTCGGAGTGGCGGTCGCGGCGACGAGCTGCCCCCGCAGCCGATCCCGCAGCTGCGCCGCCCGGCTGTCGATCATCTGAACGCTCCCCGGATCGCGTCGGCGATCGCGTCGACATGGTCGTCGGTGTAGTTCTCGTTCCAGTCGATCACGATCAGAGTCTCGTCGATCATGCGCTCGGCGACCGGGCAGGCGCCGCGCCCGTACCGGGGTTCCCGATCCGCGGGCGGACTGGTCAGCGGGAACCGGGAGCCGCCGTAGATGGGCGCTTCGGTCAGCGCGGGCGCGCAGTGCAGCCCTTCCTGGAGGTAACCCGCCCGCGCCGGGATGCCCGCCGCTTGCAGCTTGGCGGCGGCCTCTGGCGCGCCCCCGTCCGGCAGCACCAGCGGGAACAGCCACCAGGCATGACTGTCCACATCGGCCGGCGGTACGCGTACCGGCAGGTCGCGGAGCGCGTCGAGCAGGCGCCGGGCGGTACGCCGCCGGTCGGCCAGCACCTTGGGCAGCTTGGCGAGCTGCGCCCGGGCGACCGCTCCGGCCAGCTCGGTCATCCGGTAGTTGAGACCGAAGCTCACGTGGTGCCGCCCGACGTCGCGCGGCCAGCCCTTGTCGGCGAACAGCCGCATCCGCCGGGCCAGGTCGGCGTCGTCGGTGAGGGTGAGCCCGCCGTCGCCGCAGGTGATGTGCTTCCACTGCTGAAGGCTCAGACAGCCGATCGACCCGGCGGTGCCGGCGAGCCGCCCGTTCGGCAGCTTCGTCAGCCAGGCCTGGGCGCAGTCCTCGATCAACAGCAGCCCGTGCCGGTCGGCCAGCTCCCGCAGCTCGGCGACGGGCGCGGGCGCACCGAACAGGTGAACCGCCAGGATCGCCCGCGTACGCGGCCCGATCGCCCGCGCCACCGCGTCGACGTCGAGGTTCCCGGTGAACGGGTCGACGTCGGCGAAGACCGGGACGGCGTTCTGCGCCAGGATCGGGGCGACCGTGCCGAAGTCGCTGATGGGCGAGGTGATGATCTCGTCACCCGGATCGGGTGCGGCGGCCGCCACCGCCAGGTGCAACGCGGCCGTCCCCGAGCTGGCCGCGACGGCGTACGCGACGCCGTGGAGGTCGGCCACCTCCCGTTCCAGCGCCCGCACCTCGGTGCCCCAGACCGAGCTGAGCATGCCCGAGCGGAGCACCCGTGTGACGGCGGCGATCTCCTCGTCGCCGAGCGTCCGGCCGGCCGCGTCGGCCATGCTGGGGAACATTGTGACCTCCCGGGTCATACGAAATACCGGACCTGACCGTAATCTGGTAGTGCTGCGAACGGCAAGGAGGACCGGTGGCGATCGAAATCGGCGTGGTAGGCCCGCACGACCTGGTGGACGACGTCGCGGCGACCTGCGAGGAGCAGCCCGGCGTGACCGCCCGGCGGCTGGACTACGACCACGAGTCCCAGGCGCCCGGTCTGGTCGCCGCCCACGACGCGCACATCGGGGCCTGGCTGTTCACCGGCATCGTGCCGTACACGCTGGCCAAGGAGGCCAAGGCGGCGTCCCGGCCGGCCGCGTTCGTCGACTACACGGGCGCCACGCTCCTTCAGGCGGCGGTACGCCTCCTGCGCGACGGGCACGACCCGACCCGGATGTCGGTCGACACCCTGCCGAACGCCGACGTCGCGGCGACCCTGATCGAGGCGGGACTGCCGGTCGACCGGATCAAGGTGCTGCCGTACCGGTCCGGGCTGACCTCGGACGACCTGGTCGCGTTCCACAAGCGCAGCGCGCGGGGGCCGCAGGGCACCACCGTCGCGGTCACCTGCGTCCGCTCCGTCTACGAGGCGCTGCACGCTCACATGCCGGTGCTGCGGCTCGCGCCGTCGACCCACTCCGTGCGTACGGCGTTGCGGCAGTTGCTCCTGACGGCGGACAACCAGGCGCACGAGGACGCCCAGATCGCGCTGGGGCTGGTCGAGGTCTCCGGCGAGGACGAGGGACTGATGCGGGAGGCGGCCACCCTCGGCGGCAGCGTCGCCCGCTACACCGGCGGCACGCATCTGCTGGTGACCACGCGAGGTCCGCTCGCCGACGCGACCGCGGGCTTCTCGGCGCTGCCGATGCTGCGGCGGCTCGCCGACCGGCATGAGACCGTCCGGGTGGGCTTCGGTCTCGGCCGCAGCGCCGCCGAGGCGGAGAGCCTGGCCCGCCGGGCCCTGTCGCGGGCCCGCCGGATCGGCCCGGTCGCGGCCGTCCTGTCGTTGCGCAGCGACATGGACGTGGTGCTCGAATCCGAGGCGCCCGCCCGCGCCGGCGGTGGCACCACCGCGGCGGTGATCGCCCAGCGGGTCGGCCTGTCGCTGTCCACACTGGAGCGTCTGCGCGAGGTCAAGGCGGCGGCCGGGGCCGAGCCGCTGACCACCCGCGAGGTGGCCGAGCAGCTGGGCGTCCAGCAGCGGACCGCCCGGCGCATGCTGCACCGGCTGGAGCTGGCCGGGCTCGCCGAGCGGCTGGGCCACCTCCAGTCCGGCGCGAGCGGCCGCCCGCTCACCCTGTACCGGCTGACCCTCTAGGCGAGCCATCGGTCCAGGTTCGCGGCGACGAACTCGTCGTCGTTCAGATGCGGGTACGCCGCCCAGATCCGATCGATCTCGTCGAGCTGGCCGGGGGAGAGGTCCTCGGCGGGGTCGAGACACCAGCGCCCGGCCAGCAGGCCCTGGCGGCGCAGGATCTCGTGGATGCCGGGGATGCAGCCGTGGAAGCCGTGGGCGGCGTCGAAGATGGCCGCGTTGGCGTCGGTGAGGTGCCCGTCGAGGCTCAGCAGCCGGCGCAGCGCCACGTCGTCGCCGTGCCGGGCGGCGCGGGCGTCGGCGAGCAGCTCGACGGCCCGGTGCACCCAGACGGCCCACTGCCCGAGCAGTCCGCCGACGAACTCGACCTGCACCGACCGGCCGTCCACGCGTACGCGGTGCGGCGTGATCAGGTCGGCCAGGATGTGGTCGTCGTTGCCCGTGTAGAGGGCGAGGTCGCCGATGCGGCCCGCGCGCACCACACCGTGCAGGACATCGAGGGTGCGGTAGCGGTCGAACGGCGCGACCTTGATCCCCGCGACCGAGTCCAGCGCGGCCAGCCGAGTCCAGTAGTCGCGGGACAGCGTCCGCCCGCCGACGGCCGGCTGGAGGTAGAAGCCGACGACCGGCAGCACCTCGCCGACCGCGCGGGCCCGCTCGATGAGCTGGTCCTCGTCCAGTTCGGGGGTGGGGGAGAGCAGCACGAGGTGGTAGCCGAGCGAGGCGGCCAGTTCGGCCTCGGCGACCGCCTGTGCGGTCGGGCCGCACGCGCCCGCAATGAGGACGACCTCGCGGCCCGTGCCCTTCGCCGTTTCAGCGGCCAGCTCCAGCACCGGCGGCAGCAGCCCGACGGCCGGATCGTGGATGGCGAACTGCGTCGTGTGTACGCCGACCGCCAACCCGCCGGCCCCGGCGTCGAGGTAGTAGCGGGTGAGCGCCCGCTGGCGGCGTTCGTCGAGCGTCCGCCGCTCGTCGAGGGCCAGCGGATGAGCCGGGATCACGCAGCCGCGCCGGAAGGCGTCGAGCGCGGTCTCGGCCGCAACCGAAGTCGACGTGGTGGAGGTTTCGGTGAGCACTTCTTCCCCGTTCGTGGTCAGAACTTGCCGTCGCGCGTCTGGAAATGGGTCGGCTTGCCGAGCAGCGGCAGCCCCTCGACGACCCAGTCGGCGATGAAGTCGAGCAATTCGGCGAGCGGCACGTCGGGGTAGCCGAACAGGCCGTGGCAGCGCTGGGCGTTGGACAGCAACGCCGAGGGGGACTCGGTCCCCGTGAACCGGACCTCCCGGCCCAGGCGCGTACCGAGGTCTAGCGCGGCCTGGCGGACCGAGACCGTCTCCGGCCCGGTCACGTTCAGCACGAACGGCGGTACGCCGGTGTGGTGCAGCGCCCGCAGGGTCACCTCGTTGGCGTACCCCTGCCAGACGATGTTGGCGTGCCCGGTGGTCAGGTCGACCGGCTCGCCGGCGTGCACCGCCCGCGCGATGTCCACCAGTACGCCGTACCGCGTCTCGACGGCGTAGTTCAGCCGGATCAGCGCCGTCGGCGTGCCGTGCTCGTACGCGAAGTGCGTCAGCACTCGCTCGCGGCCGAGGCAGGACATGGCGTATTCGCCGACCGGGTCGACCGGGGTGTCCTCGGTGCAGCCGCCGGAGGCGACCGGCACGAGCGGGTAGACGTTGCCGGTGGACAGCGCGACCAGGCGCGATCCGGCATAGCGCTGGGCGACCCGCCCCGGCAGGTACGCGTTCGTCGCCCAGGTCGCGTATTCGCGCCCGGAGGTGCCGAACTTCGCGCCCACGAGGAACAGGACGTTGGCGGCGTCCGGCAGCGCGGCCAGGGCCGCGTCGTCGGCGACGTCAGCCGGGATCACCTCGGCCCCCTCGGATCGCAGCGCGTCGGCCAGACCGGGTTCGGAGAAACGGGACACCGCGATCACCCGGGCGCCGGTCCCGGCGGCGGCCACGCCCCGCAGGGCCAGCCGGACCAGGCTCGGGCCGAGCTTGCCGCCCGCACCGAGGATCAGCAGGTCGCCGTCGAGCTTGCGCAGGTCCTCCACGAGCCCGTCGCGCGGCCGCGACAGCCGTTCCTCGAGTTCCGTCAGCGATCGCATGGCGCTCCCCTCAACCGATTAACGGTCCCGACCGTAACCTCAGTGTGTGGCTGCCGTCAATGGGAGCCGAAAGTTTCCTACCGGGTCATCGCGCGAGCGGTCGCCAGGACCGACAGCACCGCCCGGGTTTCGGTCCAGCGCACCGGACTCGGCTCACCCGCGACCATGCTGAGGAACGCCGCGATCGTGCCCCGATAGCCGAGCGCCGTCTCGGGATCGTCGCCGCCGGTCAGGGTCATGGTGTGCGGACCTTCGGCCGTCTCCACCGTCACGGCGTACGCCTCGTCGTCGGTCACGCCGAGCACCTCGATCGCGCCGACCGGGCCACCCGGCCAGCCCAGCGCGATGAGCCCGGTGTCCTCCGAGCGCAGCGACCGATAACGGCGGACGGCCGAGACCGCGCCCGCCACGGTCACCTCCGGGCCCAGCAGGGCGACCAGCAGTTCGACGCCGTGAATTCCCATGGTGACCAGGGTTCCGCCACCCTCGGCGGGGTCGTCCTGCCACGGATTGAGCCCCTCGGCCCACGGCTGGACCGAATGTCGCACCGTCGCGCGTACCGAGAGGATCGCGGCGGGGTCGCCGGCGTACCGGGCACGGAACTCCTCGAACTGAGGAGCGAACCGCAGGACCGAACTGGACAGCACCCGGTGCGGCGCCCGGGAGACGACCGGATCCAGCACGGCCAACTGCCGGGCCGTCGCCGCGGCGGGCTTGTTCACGAAACACGGCAGGTCCCGGTCGAGCACCGCGGCCAGCGCCGGAGCGACCTGCGGCGTCGGCACCGTCAGCACCACCCCGTCCGGCTTCGCGTCCAGCAACGCCGTCAGGTCGTCGAAGACCTCGGCGTCGGGATGCTCGGCCCGGAAGCGGGCCAGTCGCTGCGCGTCGGGCTCCCATACCGCCAGCGCCGACCGGGCGGCGAGCGTACGGGCGTCGGTGTAGGGGTGGCTCGTGGCCAGCCCGGCGAGAGCGATCACGGTGCGACGCTACCTGCCCGCCCGAGCCTGGTCGATCACCCCATCCGGGCCAGGGCCGCCGGGGTGACCTCGTGCTCCAGCGGCCGGCCGCCGAGGAACCGGGTGATCTCGCCGATCACGATCTCGCCCGCCCGCCGCCGGGCTTCCAGGGTGCCGCCCGCCTCGTGTGGAGTCAGGAGCACGTTCGGCAGCCCGCGCAGCGGATGGTCCACCGGCAGGGGTTCCTCGTCGAATACGTCCAGCGCCGCGTCCACGTGCTCTGTGCGTACCAGTCGATAGAGAGCCGGCATGTCCACCAAGGCCGAGCGGGCCGTGTTGACCAGCACCACGCCGGCCTGGAGCAGGGACAGCTCGCGGACGCCGAGCATGCCCCGGGTCTCGGGGAGCACGGGCGCGTGGAGCGCGACCACCCGCGAACCGGTCAGCAACTCGTCCAGCGGAACCACCCGCACGCCCAGCTCGGCGGCCTCGGCCGGACCGAGATAGGGGTCGGTGACCACGACCCGGGCGCCGAGCGCGCGCACCAGCCGGACGTAAGCCC